>DATFVB010000045.1 GCA_035260525.1 Thermoanaerobaculia bacterium | reverse complement strand
TCCTCCTCCTCTATTCGGTCTGCTGCGCGATCTGGGGCTCGACGTGGCTCGTGATCAAGATCGGCCTGGCCGACCTGCCGCCGCTGCGCTTCGCCGGCCTCCGGATGGCGCTCGCGTGCGCGATCCTGACGTTCTTCGCGTTCCGCGGCGCGGCGCGGCCGAAAGCCGGCGAGGTTCGGGCGATCGCGCTCGCCGGCTTCCTCCAGATCGGCGTCTCCTATGCGCTCGTCTTCGCGGCCGAGCGGACGATCGATTCCGGCATGACGGCGGTCCTCTTCGCGAGCTTTCCGATCTGGATCTCGCTCTTCGCTCACGCGTTCCTTCCGGGCGAGCCGCTCCGGCCGGCCGCCGTGATCGCCGCCGCGATCGGGCTGGCGGGTGTGGCTCTGCTCGAGCTCCCGGCCGTGGAGGCGGCGCTGGGCGGAGGAAGCTTCCCGATCGCCGCGCTCCTCCCTCTCGGGGCGTCGATCGCGTCCGCGTTCGCCAACGTCTGGATGAAGAAGCGGCTCGGAGGGGTCGCCCCGCGGGTGAACCTGTGGGGGCAGACCCTCGTCGGCTCGGCGTTCCTCCTCGGGATCTCCGCGCTCCTCGAATCGCATCGGCCCGCGCGCTGGACGCTTCGGGCCTTCGGAGCGCTGGCCTACCTCTCCGTGCTCGGAACCGTGGTCGCGTTCCTCGCGCTCTTCTGGCTGATTCCCCGCGTGCCGATGGCGACGATCGGCGCCATCCCGCTGATCGACACGCTCGTGGCGGTGACGCTCGGCGCCATCGTGCTCGAGGAGAGCGTCGGCTGGCGGTTCTTCGCCGGAGGCGCGATGATCCTCACGGGCGCCTCGCTCGCGACTCCGGGGGTGTTCGGCATTCGGCGGCGCGCCGCGTGATGCGGGAAACTAAGGAATGACCGGTTTCGTGACGGCCTGGAAAGAGTGGAGCGACTGCGGATCGACCTCGTCGAGAAACGCGGAGTTGTACCGGTAGCAGTCCCAGCAGAACCGCTCCGAGACGAGAAACTGGAAGTCGACGACGCGGCCGACTGCCGGAAAGTCGAGGATTTCCTTCCCGCACTGCGAGCAGGCTTCCTTGACGCCTTTGACGAGCTTCCAGACCGGTCCCACGCGGCCGATCATATCAGCGCCAGACGCGCGCGTCGGCCCGTGCGATACGCTTCGGCCGAGCGGAGGCGCCCATGACCGAGGATCGGATCGTCATCGAAACGCCCGACGGGCCGATGGAGGCGCACCGGGCGGCGCCCCCCGACGGCGACCGCGGCCCCGCCGTCGTCGTCCTCCAGGAGGCGTTCGGCGTCGACGACCACGTCCGCTCGGTCTGCCGCCGCTTCGCGAGGGAGGGGTACGTCGCGCTGGCGCCGGAGCTGTATCACCGGGAAGGGTCGGGGCGGACGTTCGGCTACGACGACTTCGCCGCCGTGCGGCCGCATCTGGCGGCCTTGACCAACGACGGCATCGCCTCCGACATCCGCGCGGCGCTCGGCGCGGTGCGCGCGGACCGGTCGGTCGACGGCGCCCGCGTCGCGGCCGTGGGTTTCTGCGCCGGCGGGTTCGCGGCGTTCCTCGCGGCCTGCCGGACCGACGTCGCGGCCGCCGTGTGCTTCTACGGCGGCGGCATCGTCCGCGAGCGGCCCGGGATGAAGCTCGCGCCGCTGCTGCCCGAGGCCGCCGGCGTCTCGTGCCCGGTCCTCGCGTTCTTCGGGGCCGAGGACGCGTCGATTCCCGCGGCGGACGTCGAAGCGATCGGCGCCCGTCTTCGCGCGCTCGGCAAGACCTTCGAGATCGTGTCCTATCCCGGAGCCGGCCACGGTTTCTTCAACGACGAGCGATCGTCCTACCGCGCCGACGCCGCCGTCGACGCGTGGCAGAGGACGCTCGACTGGCTGGAGCGCCGCCTGGCGGCGTGAGATCGAAGCCCGCTGGCGGCGAGAGCGGGAGACCTTAGTGCCCCTCCCCGGAAATAACGTGGCATTTGTTCGGAGCGCCGCGGGGTAAGCTGCCAGTCGCCGCGATGATGGCGATGCGTTGCCATCGTCGAGTCGCGGCGGCGCCGCAGATTGCCCCGGAGGCCGCCCGAAAGCATTTGAAGTGAGCGCGCAGAGCGCGCTACGGGCGCCCGCACATTGCGAACGATGGCGGCGTTGCGTCGCGGGCCCGATGCGAACGGCATCTGCTCCCGCCTGCGTGGCCGAAGCCACTTCGGCGCGGCGAAGGCCCGCGACGCGTTGGGAGCCCCGCCGGGGAGCCATGGGGGCTGCGTTCCGAGCGCCGCCGGGTCGCC
>DATFVB010000044.1 GCA_035260525.1 Thermoanaerobaculia bacterium | reverse complement strand
CGAGGAGCTCCATCACGAGGTACTCGGTCCCGTCCTGGTTTCCGACGTCGTAGAGGGCGCAGATGTGCGGATGCGAGAGCTGGGAGACGGACTTCGCTTCCCGTTCGAACCGCTGCTTGAACTCGGCGTTCTGCGAGAGGTCCTCCGGGAGGACTTTGACGGCGACGTCGCGGCCGAGCCGCGTGTCGCGCGCTCGGTACACTTCTCCCATGCCTCCTGAGCCCAAGGGACTGAGGATCTCGTAGGGACCGAGCCTGGCTCCCGCGACAAGGGTCATAGGGACATCCTGGCCGCGCCGAAGCCTGCCGAAGCCTTGGCGAAGGGGGGGCGAAGGCGGACCTCTCGCGCCGAAGCGCGCTTGAGTACGCGAAGGCGGGTCATCGGAACCCGTCGACGGCGAAAAGATCGGAGAGCGCCCGCGTGTAACCGTAGACGTACGAGCGGCCGTCGGCCGAGAAGAAGATCTGTCCGATGAACTGAAGGCCCGCCGGGTCGCCCGGCGACAGCTGCCGGAGGAGCTCCTTCCGGCCGCTCGCGACGTCGATCCGCCAGACGCTCGCGGGAATCCGGTGGTCGCGGGCGAAGAGGTACCGACCGTCGCCGCTGAACCGGATCGCCGTCAAATTGGCGAGATCGATCTTCGGACGGGGCGGCGGAGTACCGCCGTCGATCGAGGCCACGCCCGATTTGCCGTCGGGCCCGCTGAAGAAGGCGTACTTCCCGTCGGCCGACGTGAGGAAGCCGGCGACGAGGACGTCCGGAGGAGTGATGGCGCGGGGCAGGCCGTGCTCGACGTCCTGGACGTACAGCCGCCGCGTGTTGTCATCGGACACGGCGTTGAACGCGATGCGGCGGCTGTCGGGAAGCCAGCGGACGGCATTGAACTGGAGCTTCCCGTCGGAGGGGAGCGCCCGCGGCTGGCCCGTTCCGGTCGGCAGAAGGGTGAGCGCCGCGTGCGCTTTCATGAGAGCGGTGACGGCCCACTTTCCGTCGGGCGAGAGCGCCCGGGGAACGCCGTCGCCGAGACGGACGACCGGAGAGCCGTCCGTCTTCCGGAGGCACACCGCGTAGTTTTCGCCGACGGCCTGCCCCTGCTCATCGAAGAGGAGCGTCGTCCCGTCGTCGGAGAGGTCGTACGGGAGCGACCAGTCGAGCCACGACAGCTCGCGTTCCTTGGTCTGTCCGGGACCGAGGCCCATGATTCCCTTCCGCACGTTGTCGTGCGTCAGGAGAATCCGGCCGGTCTTCGAGATGTCCCGCAGCGTGAGCCCGCCGGGGACGTTCGAAAGAACGCGCTCCTTCCCGGAGAGGGTCACCGCGCGAAGCGAGCGTCCGGCGCCCGCTTCCGCCGCCGTGAACCAGATTTCCTTCCCGTCGCGCGACCATGACAGCCCCTGCACGCTTTCATAGTCGTGCGAGAGCTTCGTCTTCTTCCCCGCGCGGTCGATCACCGCGACGGCGCCCTGGTCGTCGGTCGGGAAGGGATGGTCGAGGAAGGCGATCGTCCCGCCGTCGGGCGAGAACCGCGGCCAGCTGATGTGGCCCGACGTCTCGTACACGACCTTGCCGGCGGGAAATTCGAGTCGCGCCTTCCCTGCGACGTCGTGCTCGACGAGCATCGCGCTTCCGTCAGGGGACCAGTCGGCCCACTGGATGCCGTCTTCGAGCGGACGGGGGGCCCCGCCCGTCAGGGGAACGACGGCGAGCGTCCCCGCGCAGGCTCCGTTGTGGGCCTGCCGGCAGTCCAGCGAGATCGCCGCCTGGCCCGTCGAGGAGACGGCGAGCACTTCCGCGGGCGGGAGCTGCAGCGAAAGCGCATCGGGCGTTTCCGGACGCTTGAGGAACACCTCGGGAGGGAGCCCGTCCCACTGCGCGGAGAAGAGGACGGACTGCCCGTCGGGAGTGAACCGCGCCGACCCGATGAAGCCGCGCCGGAACGTGAGCTGGTGGAATGCCGGAGCGGCGGCGTCTTCGCGTCCGAGCTTCTTGCCGGCGAGCCAACCGAGCGCCAGAGCCGCGACGGCGGCGGCCGCGGCGATCGGAAGCGCGACCTTCGGCGCGCGCCAGCGCCGCATCGCCGGGACCGCGCCGGCCCGCGACTCCGACGTCGAGAGGCCCGAGACCGCCTCGAGGTCGTACGCGAGGTCGCGCGCCGACTGGAACCGGTCTTCCGGGTTCTTCTCGAGACAGTGCCGGACGAGCCTTTCGAGCGCCGCGGGAACCGCGCGGTTCGTCTCCGAGAGCTCCGGCGGCTCCTCCTTGAGGATCGCCGTCATCGTGTCGGCCGCCGTGTCGCCCCGGAAGGCGCGGCGGCCGGAGAGCATCTCGTAGAGCACCGCGCCGAAAGAGAAGATGTCGGTGCGGAGGTCAGCGGGCCGGCCGCGCACCTGCTCGGGGGACATGTAGCCCATCGTCCCCATGACGGTCCCGGGCGCGGTGCCCTGCGCCTCCACGGTCGGCGCGTTCGTCGCGCCGCCCGCCTCGGCCGCGCCCGTCATGCGCGCGAGGCCGAAGTCGAGGATTTTCACGTGGCCGTCCTTCGTGAGGAAGATGTTCTCGGGCTTCAGATCCCGGTGCACGACGCCGCGCTCGTGCGCCGCGGCGAGGCCGCGCGCGATCTGGAGCGCGAAGTCGATCGCCTTGCGCGAGTGGAGCGGCGAGCCCGCGAGCCGCGCGCGCAGCGTCTCGCCTTCGAGGAGCTCGGTCACGGAGTACGCGACGCCGTTCTCGACCCCGAAATCGTGGATCGCGAGGATGTTCGGGTGCGAGAGAGCGGCGACGGCCTGCGCCTCGCGCTCGAAACGCGCGCGAGCGTCCGCGTCGCTCGCCAGGTGCTCCGGAAGCACCTTGACCGCGACCTCGCGGTTCAACTTCGCGTCCCGCGCGCGGTAGACCTCTCCCATTCCCCCGGCGCCCAGCGGAGAGAGAACTTCATAGGGGCCGAGCCGGGTGCCGGCGGGGAGTGTCACGAGTGGATCCTCGGCCGCCGAGGTGTCGGCGACGGCGGACGAGCCTCGCCATAGCTCGCGAGAGCGAGCGACGGCGGATCGTAGGGACCGAGCCGAGTTCCGGCCTGGAGGGTCATGTGGGGTCGTTCAACCTGGGGAAGAGGATATAACGGCCGAAGCTCGGCGGAGATCAGCCGCGGACGGATCGAACGAACCGCGCGACTCTCTCGCGATGGGCCGCGAGCCGTGCCGTCACGTCCTCCATCCGGTCGCCGCCGGTCACCTCCAGGAGCGCGTCCGTCAGCACGAACGCGAGCATCGCCTCGGCGATCACGCCGCAGGCCGGCACCGCGGCGACGTCGCTCCGCTCGTAGGCGGAGGCCGCCGGTTGTCCCGTGTCGAGGTCGATCGAGGAGAGTCCTCGCGCGAGCGTCGAGATCGGCTTCATGTACGCCACGACGATCACATCCTCGCCGTTCGTGACGCCTCCCTCGAGCCCGCCGGCCCGGTTCGTCCGGCGCCGGCCTCCGAGGAGGATCTCGTCGTGGGCCTCGGATCCGAAGCCGCGGGAGGCCTCGATCGCGGAGCCGAATTCCACGGCCTTGACGGCGGGAACCGAGAGGATCGCGCGACCGATCCGGCCGTCGAGCTTCCGGTCCCACGAGACGTAGGAACCGAGGCCGGCCGGGACGTTGCGTGCGCCGACGAGGATCGACCCTCCGAGCGTTTCCCCTTTCGCCTTCGCCTCGTCGATCGCCGCGACCATCTTCTTCTCGGCGTCGGGATCGAGCGCGCGAAGGGGAGAGCGGTCATCGACCTTTACGAGCGATGCCCAGGTCCTCGGCGCGTCGCAGACCACCGGACCGAGCGACAGGACCCCGCTCGCGACCTCGATGCCGCATTCGGAGAGCAGCATCCGGCAGACGGCGCCCGCCGCCACGCGCGCGGCGGTTTCGCGCGCCGAGGCTCTCTCGAGGACGTTTCTGAGGTCGTCGGCGCCGTACTTCTGCGCCCCGGCGAGATCGGCGTGCCCCGGGCGGGGACGCGTCACGCGACGCGCCGCG
Organism: Thermoanaerobaculia bacterium; assembly: GCA_035260525.1. Lineage (NCBI taxonomy): Bacteria > Pseudomonadati > Acidobacteriota > Thermoanaerobaculia > Thermoanaerobaculia bacterium. The sequence continues at coordinate 1,538 of DATFVB010000044.1, read as the reverse complement.
CCGGCGTGCCGGTCGATCTCCCAGGGGTCCATCACCGCTTTCCAGTTGGCGAAATCGCGGTTCTCGATCCGGAACGCGATGGGAGAGCCGAGCGCGACGCCGCCGCGCACGCCGCCGGTGATCTCGACCTCGTCGGTCTCGATCTTCATCCGCCCGCCGCGGCCATAGCCGTGCTGCCGGCGCGCCATGTCGTTTCGCAGCCGCTCGCGGTCGATCGGGAGGCCGGCCGGGATTCCCTCCAGGATCGCGGTCAGCGCCGGTCCATGGGATTCCCCGGCGGTCGTCAGGCGCAGCGTCATCGGATGGAGTCTGACCGAGGGGCGGACGAAATTCAAAGCGTCGCGGGTCCTTTCGTTGAAATTGGAAACCTCGATCCGCGCCGGCATCGAATCCGCCGGGAAGGCGGGCGTCGCTCGACGCCCGGGACCGCGTGCGAGCGATGCCGGGCTTAGAATGGGAGAAGCGGAGGTGAACGGCATGTCGACTCTGCAAAAAGTCGCCGCCGAGACTCTCGGCGAGCGCTACCGCAAGGCGCGAGACCGCACCGAAGAATGTTTTTCGCTCATCGACGAGGAGACCTTCTTCTCTCGTCCGCTTCCTCTTCGCCATCCAATCGTCTTCTATCGCGGGCACCTGGCCGCGTTCGCCGTCAATACCGTGATGAAGCGGGCCCTCGGCCTTCCCGGAATCCGACCGGATTTCGAGGTCCTGTTCGAGCGCGGGATCGACCCGGCCGACGGCGCCACGGCCGAGAAGATGGCGATCTCCACGTGGCCGCCCCGGGTGGAGATCGAGGCCTACGTCGCGGAGGCCGGCGAGCGGCTGTCGCGAATTTTCGACGAGATCGAGGGCGGAGCGGGGAGCGTCCCGGCTCGCGGACGGGAAGCCGCGGTCATGTGCATCGAGCACGAGGCGATGCACCAGGAGACGCTCCTGTACATCTTCCACCGAATCGAGCCCGGGAGGAAGTCTCCGCCTCTGAGGGCGCCTCGCGCGTCGGTCGGCCCCTCGCCGCCTCCGGAGATCATCCGGGTACCGGCGGGAAGAGCGACGCTCGGGGCCGATCGCGGCGAGATCCCGTTCGGCTGGGACAACGAATTTCCCCGCCTGAGCGTGGAGGTTCCGGCATTCGAGATCGACCGCTATGACGTGACCAACGGCGAGTTCCTCGAATTCCTGGAAGCGGGCGGGTATCACCGCGAGAGCCATTGGCTTCCCGACGACTGGGCCTGGATCCGGCGCGACGAAATCGACCACCCTCTCTATTGGGAGAAGGAGGGGGGACGCTGGAAGTGGCGGACGATGTTCGAGGAGATCGAGCTGCCGCTTTCGTGGCCGGTGTACGTCAGCCACGCCGAGGCGTCGGCGTTCGCGCGCTGGCGCGCCCGGCGCCTTCCGACGGAGGCCGAGTTCCATCGCGCCGCCTACGGCACGGCGGCGGGCGCGGAGCGGTCGTTTCCCTGGGGAGAAGAGCCGCCCGATTTCTCGCGCGCGAACTTCGACCTCTACCGCTACGATCCCGTTCCCGTCGGGTCGTT
>DATFVB010000043.1 GCA_035260525.1 Thermoanaerobaculia bacterium | reverse complement strand
CTGCGCGAGCGGATGCAGACGACCGAGACGAATGCGCGTCTTTATTCGGAGCTGATCAGCAAACGCGAAGAGTCCGAGAGCGCGCTCCGGAAGGACATGTTCAAGTCGATCATCGACTCGTTCCTGCGGACCGGCTCGTCGAGTCTCGAAGACCAGGTCCTCAATCTCGAGCTCCTCGTCTACAACTTCCACGAGTCGCTGAACCTCAAGCCCCTCTTCCTCCACGTGCAGCGGGAGGTGGCGGCGAAGGGGGACCGCGGCGACTGGATGGCGCGGTTGAACCGCGTCGCCACGGAGATCACGAAGAAGCAGATGCTCGTGCTCGAGGAAGGGGGGCAGCGGTTCGACGCGACCCTCGACACGAGAAAGCTCGAGTTTTCCGGGCCGGAGAACGCCTCTGCGTCCTACGTCGCCCAGGATCTCACGTCCGAAGGGATCCGGCGCAACTTCCGACTGGAGGCGCTGCAGGCGGATCCGGCGACGCAGGACGTGAATCTGCGGCTGACGATCCGGACGCCGGGAGCGCGGGACGAGGTCGAGACGACCGCGACGGAGTTCTGGGTCGGCTATTTCGACTTTCCGATGATCGACAACACCCGCCTGTCGCGCGACCAGCGCTGCGCGGTCGTCCTCAACAACTTCGACGTCAAGCAGGGCACCGCGGACCTCACGCTGGTGTACTTCCCCGGCAAGTACGCCGGTCTCCGGGAGAAGCCTTACTACGACGAGGTCGTCGCGCGCCTGCTCGCGGCCAACCCCGTGCCGGCGCCGCACGCGGCGAGATAGCGGAGGGTCCGCCTCCTTCCTCATCCGACGCGACCTCTCGAGGGTCCGCGGCGTTGATCGCGCCGTTCGGGTCGTCGAAGAGTCTTCCCCGCGACGCAGATCGCGGCGAGCATCCTCGGGCACGATTCGAACCGGCGAGCTCCGGCGCGCCGCCTCCCGGTACCGGCGCGCATTCGATCGAAATGATGCGTTTGCACCTGTGGAGACTTTTCCGCGGCCCCTAGATTCAGCGCAGGAAAAAGCACGATGAAAAAACTCCTTCGCGACGGCAGCCATCTCCTGCGAGTTGCGGCGCTCTTCGGTGCGGGGATCGCGGCGTTCTTCGTGATGCGCGGGCTGCTCGTGCCGTCCGACTTCGGCCGATACGGCCACTACCGGGCCGGCGCTCTCGCCGACAACCAGAAGAGGGCCGTCTCCTACGCCGGAAAGCCCGCCTGCCTCGACTGCCACAGCGACGTCGCCGACGCGCAGAAGGGGAGCCTGCACGCGACGGTCCGCTGCGAGGCGTGCCACGGCCCGCTCGCGAGCCACGCCGACAATCCCGACGTGAAACCGGCGAAGCTCGCCCCGGAGCGCCTTTGCCTGACCTGCCACCGCTCGATCGCGGGACGGCCGGCGAAGTTCCCCCAGATCGATCCCGATGAGCACGCGGGGGGCGTCGAGTGCACGTCATGCCACCAGCCGCATCACCCGGAGCAGCAGGAGGAGAAGAAGTCATGACCCTGGATCGCCGCGAGCTCTTCGCCACGGCCGGGAAGTACCTGATCGTCACCGCCGCGACGGCGAAAGTGATCGAAACCTTCCTCGCGGGCGCCACGCCCGAGCCGGCGGCCTACGCCGTCGCCGACCACTGGTGGGCGATGATCCTCGACATCGAGAAATGCATCGGGTGCGGCAACTGCGTGCGCGCCTGCAAGGCCGAGAACAACGTGCCGCTCGAGGCGGAATACTTCCGGACCTGGGTCGAGCGCTACCACGTGCGCGGCGAGGACATGGAGCACCCCGACGTCGATTCCCCGAACGGCGGATACGACGGCTTCCCCGACAAGTACGCCAAAAACGACGGCGCGCGGACCTTCTTCGTGCCGAAACTCTGCAACCACTGCGCTCACTCCCCCTGCGTCCAGGTGTGTCCCGTCGGCGCGACGTTCGTGAGCCCCGACGGCGTCGTCCTCGTCGACAAGTCGTACTGCCTCGGGTGCCGCTACTGCGTGCAGGCCTGCCCGTACGGCTGCCGGTACATCGACCCGCGGACCCACACCGTGGACAAGTGCAATCTCTGCTATCACCGGATCACGAAGGGACTGCTCCCCGCGTGCGTCGAGAACTGCCCGACGGGCGCGCGGATGATCGGCGACCTGAAGAACCCGAAGGACCCGATCCACGCGTTCCTGCGCGACCACAAGGTGCAGGTTCTCAAACCCCAGATGGCGACCGGCTCGAAGGCGTTTTACAACGGCCTCGACGGCTCGGTCCGGTAGGAGAGAAGGGATGGACACGTCCGCGCTCGTGCACGCCGTCGAAGGCTACATGTATCCGAACGAGGTGGATCTCCAGTGGAGCGTCCTCATCGTTCTCTATCCGTTCATCACCGGGCTCGTTGCCGGCGCGTTCATCCTCGCCTCGCTCGAGAGGGTCTTCAACGTCGCCGCGGTCAAGCCGACGTACCGGCTGGCGCTCCTGACGGCGCTCGCGTTCCTCCTCGTCGCGCCGCTTCCGCTCCAGCTCCACCTGGGGCACCCCGAGCGGTCGATCGAGATGTACCTCACCCCGCACACCTCCTCCGCGATGGCGATGTTCGGATTCGTCTACCTCTGGTATCTCATGGCCGTTCTCGTCCTCGAGATCTGGCTCGATTACCGGAAGGACATCGTGCTGACGGCGCGCGCGAGCCGCGGATGGAAGAGGACGCTCTACCGGGTCCTCGCGCTCGGATCCGACAACATTTCCGAAGGCGCCCTCGCGATCGACGACCGGGTGGGCCGGTTCATCACGATCATCGGCATTCCTTCCGCGTTCCTCCTCCACGGCTACGTCGGCTTCATCTTCGGCTCCGTGAAGGCGAATCCCTGGTGGTCGACGCCGCTGATGCCCATCGTCTTCCTGTTCTCGGCCATCGTCTCCGGGATCGCCCTCGTCCTGCTCGTGTATATGGCGATCAGCTTCCTCAAAGGCCGGGAGATCGACATGCCCTGCGTGGACACGATCGCGCGCTACTTCTTCTACGCGTTCCTGATCGACTTCTCGCTCGAGATGCTCGACCTCATCCACCGCATCTACGAGGCGGACGAGTCGTTCAAGAGCCTCGACTTCATGGTGCACACGCGCCTCTACGTCTCCCAGATCGTCGTACAGATCGGCCTCGGAACCCTCGTGCCCCTGGCGCTCCTCGCGCTGACGCAGCTCGTGCGCCTCTCCGAGCCGGCCCGGAAGACGTTCTATTCGATCGCCGGATCGCTCGCACTCGTCGGCATCTTCGCGATGCGCTGGAACGTCGTCATCGGCGGCCAGCTCTTCTCGAAGAGCTTCCTCGGCTACACGACCTACAAGATGGCTTTCGCGACGCGCGAGGGGCTGCTTCCCGCGATCGCGCTGCTCGTCCTCCCGTTCGTGATCCTGGCCGGCCTCATCGTCCTGCTGCCCCCGTGGGCGGAGGAGAAAAAGGCAGCCGAAGCGCCCGAAGCGGCGGCCTGAAGCCGCCGGGCGCGCGGGGAGAGCGCCGATGATCGACCGGGTCGGAGAGATCGAGCGGCGGCTCGACCGGCTGGAAGAAAGGCTCCGGCGGGCGGAGGAGCGGCTCTCGCCCGGGACGCCGCCGCCGCTGCCGGCTTCCGCGGCCCCGGCCGCGCCCGGGGCCCCGGCCGTGGCCGGAGCGCTCTCCGGGGCCGGAACCGTCCTCTCGATCCTCGGGCGCACCGTCTTCGTCCTCGGCGGCGGCTTTCTGATCCGCGCGCTGACCGAGAGCGGGACCGTGTCGCGCGAGGCCGGAGTGGCCGTCGGGCTCGCCTACGGGATCCTCTGGCTGTTCCTCGCTTTCCGGGTGTCCGGCGGCGCCGCCGGCGCGGCGTTCCATGGGGTCACCGGCATCGCGATCGCGTTCCCGCTGATCTGGGAAGCGACCGTCCGGCTGTCGGTCTTCTCGCCGGCCGGCGCGATCGCGGCGGCGTCGGCCGTTACGGCGATCGCGCTCGCCGCCGCCGGACGGCAGCCCGGTTCGGCGCTCGCGTGGACGGCGACCGCGGCGTCGCTCGTCCTCCTCGCCGCGCTCACGCCCGCATCCGGCCGGATCGATCTCGCCGCGGCGGCGCTCATCGCGCTCGCCGCCGCGACGGAAATCCTCGCGTATGCCCGGAGGTGGCCGGGGCCCCGCTGGCTCGCGGCCGGCGGCGCCGACCTCGCGGTAGTGGCGCTCGCCGCGGTCGTCGCCCGCGACGGAGGGCTTCCCGACGCGTACCGCGCGGTATTGCCGGCGCTCTCGCTCGCCGTGGCTCTGGCCCTTCCGCTTTCGACTCTCGCGGTCTTCGGCGTGCGTCTCGTGTCCCGCCGCCGCGAGGCGACGGCGTTCGAGTCGATCCAGTCGGGCGCGGCTCTCCTCGCCGGCTTCGGAGGAGCGGTCGCGATCGCGCATTCCGGCGTCGGCGGAGAGCCCGCGATCGCCGCGGCGGCGCTGGCGGCCGCGTTCGCGTTCTACGCGGTCGCATTCCGTTTCTTCTCCCGCGCGGGTCTCGCCGCGAACTTCCACCTGTCGACCTCCCTCGGGCTTCTCATGGCGGTCTTCGGTGCGGCCGTCGCGCTCGCGCCTTTCCCGCGGGCGCTGTTCTGGGGAGCGGCCGCCGCCGCGCTCGCGGCGGCACGCGGCGCGCATCGCGGCACGCTCGCGGGCCACGGGGCCGTTCTGCTCTTCGCCGCGGCCTCCTGCGGCCTCGGGCGCGCGGTGTTCGAGGCGTTCCTGCTCCCGCCCTCGGGTCCTCCCCTCGCGCTCTCTCCGGCGGCTCTCGCCGGCGCCGGGTTCGCATTCGCCGCCGCGCTCCTGTTTCGGGGCGGGCCGCCGGGCGTGATCGAGCGCGTCGCGCGGCTCGTCGCCGTCGCCGTCGCCGCGGCGGGAGCGGGAGTGGTCGCGATGGCGCTTCTCGGGCGCGCCTCCCCGGCGGTTCCGGTGACTCGCGCGGTTCCGATCGAAAGGATGGCGGTCATCGCCGCGAGCTCCGTACTGCTCGCCGCCTTCGCGAAAGGACGCCGGCGCGATCTCCGCTTCGTCGTCTACCCGCTGCTCGTCGTCGGCGCCGTCAAGCTGCTCTTCGACGACCTCCCGCACGGCACGCCGGCTTCCCGGTTTGCGGCGTTCGCGCTCTACGGCGCGGCCCTCTTCGCGGTCCCCCGGCTCCTGCGCTCGGGGACCGACCGGTAAGCTTCCCCTTCCCCGCCCTTGGACGGAATGATGGAAGTGGCCTGTTTTCAATATATTCCAAGACATTCGGGAACGAATCTTGCTCCTTTCTCCGGGTGGGGCAATGGCGCCCCGCGTATCACCCGGGGATCGACCCCGAAAGGAGCGCAAGAATGACCGACAGGAAATCGTATTCGGACCCCAGCCGCGATCTCGGCAGCCGGGATCCGGGAAGCCCGGGCGACCGTTCGCTCGACAAGGACCGCGAGAAGAACCTCGGCTCTCGCCACGGCGACGGCTCGTCGCAGGGCACCGGCTCGTCCGGGTCGCCCGGGCAGCGCTCGAGAACAGGCGAAAGCGGGTCCTCCGACATGGAGCGGAAGCGCTGACGGCCAACGCCGACAGCCTGATTCTTTATTCTTTCGACGGGGCCGGAGCGATCCGGCCCCTCTCGTTTTCGCGAACGGAGGATCCATGACCGCCGCATCCCCGCTGCGCCTGGCCTCGGTCGCCGATCTCATCGGCAGACCCGCGTGCGACGGCGGCGGCGAGCCCCTCGGGCGCGTCGAGGACCTCGTCGTGGATCTCGATGCCGACCGGCTCGCCTACGCGCTCCTTTCGTTCGGCGGCTTCGTTCGGGCCGACCGACTCTTCGCGATGCCGGTGCGCCTGCTCTCCGTCGACGCCGGCGACACGGTCACCGTGCGCGTCGATCGCACGATGCTGAAGAACGCGCCGGCGATCGCACCGGGCGGACGGGCGATCCTCGCGGACCGAAGGTGGGGGCTGAAGGTGTACTCGTATTTCGGCTACACGCCCTACTGGGAGTAGAGCAAGCACGGACCATACGCACTGTTATACGGGTCCGGCCGGCCTGCCGGCGGCTCGACGTACGCTCTCGGTACGCCTTCGCCGCCGGCAGGCCCGCCGAACCCGTCTTCCAGCACGTCTGGCCGCGCCTCGTCGCAGGGAAGTAACCGACAACGGACCATCAGGAAAGTCGCTCGTCCTGCGCGGCGACTGGTCGCGCCGAAGCCTTGAGCGAAGGCGGATGCATCGAGCCGGACGGGCGCGTGCCGCCCGCGTGGCCCTCCGACGTACGTTTCAGTACGCCTGCGGGCCCAGCGGGCGGCCCGCATCCCGTCGGTCTCGCGCCTCGCCGCGCCTGAACGTATTCTCAGTTGTCTCGATTACCGCAGTATCCGCCATGGCTCGAGCC
>DATFVB010000042.1 GCA_035260525.1 Thermoanaerobaculia bacterium | reverse complement strand
CGCCGTGATCCCCGCGGAAGGGCGGCGCGAGATCGCCGCCATCGCGGAGAGGCACGGCGCGGTGGTCGTCGAGGACGGCACGCTCGACGAGCTCGATTTCGGAACGCGTCCTCCCCCGCCGATCGCGGCGTTTTCCCGCGGAGGAAGGGTCCTGACGATCGGCTCGCTGTCGAAGCTCATCTGGGGAGGGCTGCGCGTGGGATGGCTCCGCGCTCCCGCGCCGCTCCTCGACGCCGCCGCGGAGATCAAGGTCATGAGCGACCTCGGCAACTCTCCCCTCTCGCAGACGCTCGGGGCGCGCCTGATGCGGCGGCTCCCGCAGATCCGCGAGCGCCGGCGCGCCGAGGTCGTCGAGCGGTTCGAGGTCCTCGCCGGAGAGCTCTCGCGAAGGCTTCCCGACTGGGAGTGGGAGCGCCCGCTCGGAGGTCTGTCGGTCTGGGTGCGCCTCCCGCGAGGCGATGCGGAGGAGTTCGGCGCGGTCGCCCGCCGCCACGGCGTGGCGATACTCCCCGGGTCGGTTTTTTCCCCGTCCAACGCGCACGCGGATCATCTCCGGATGCCGTTCTGTCTGGAACCGGCCGAGATCCGCGACGGCGTGAGGCGCCTTGCCCGCGCGTGGAGCGAGTACGTGCCCGCGGCGGCCCGGCGACAGGAGCGTCCCCTGCACGTCGTGGTCTGACATCGCGGGAGCTTGCTCCGGCCGGACGCGGGATTCGGCCCGTGCTCGAAGCACTCGAAGGAAACGGGCGTCCTCGTCGTGTTCGGCTGATCGGCGTCGCTTCCCCTCTCCCCGTTCGACGGGCGAGGTAAGGCGACTTTGTCATTCTGAGGAGCGAAGCGACGAAGAATCTACCCCACCAAGAGTAGATCCTTCGCGGAGTCTATCCTCGAGCGACCCGAGAGTAGATCCTTCCCGCCTTCGCCAAGGCTTCCTCCTTCGCTGAAGCTTCGGCGCGACGAGTCGGCGCGGCAGGCCGCTGCGCCCAGGATGACAGCCGCGAGCGAAGGACTCAAGATGACGAAGGGACAACTTTCGAAACAATGCCGGATTGCCGCTCCTGTTCGTGAACCCGATTCGCCGCCTCGCGAATCGCGGCGGGCGACTTGCCCCGGACGATTTGCTCTCCGCGCGACCGTGGCGTATGTTTCCTTCCCTCGCGATCTTTGAACGTTTTCGGTGCCTCCTCCCGGATTGCCGGGAAGGGGTGAAAAGGGAAGCGGGTGAAATACCCGCACGGCTCCCGCCACTGTGACCGGGGACGCCCGCGCAAGAAACCACTGAGCGCTGCCGATGCAAGTCGCGCGCTCGGGAAGGAGCGCCGGGCGGACGATCCGGAAGTCAGGAGACCTGCCGAAGCGCCACTTTCGTCGCGTCGAAACGGGAGGTTTCGATGAGCACGGGTTCTCCTTTCCTCGCCCGGTTCCTCTTTCCCATCGCGGCCGCCGCCGCGCTCGCCGCGCCGGCCGGCGCGCAGACCGTCCCGCCGGTTTCCGAGAACGTGGTCGTCTCCGCGTCGCTGGCCCCGGAGACCGAGCCGGCCGTGTCGTCGTCGGTCACCGTCATCACCCGGCAGCAGATCGAGCACAGCGGAAAGACCGACGTGCTCGATCTCCTCCGGCAGGTTCCCGGCGTCGACGTCGTGCAGAGCGGCGACGCCGGAAAGGTCGCGAGCGTGTTCCTCCGGGGAACGAACTCGACCCAGACGCTCGTGCTGATCGACGGCGTGCGCGTCAACAGCCCGTACTTCGCCGGATACGACTTCTCGGCCCTCTCGACGCAGGACGTCGAGAGAATCGAGATCGTCCGGGGGCCGTACTCCGCCCTCTACGGCTCGGACGCGATCGGCGGGGTGATCTCGATCCTGCGCCGAGCGCCCTCGGCCGAGCCGTCCGGCCGGGCGACCGCCGCGGCCGGGAACCGCGCGTTCCACGAGGAGACGCTCTTCGCGACGGCCGGGACCGGACCCGTGGCCCTTTCCGTCTCGGGCCGCGACGCGCACGACGGCGGCGAGCCGCAGGACGTCGCGGGAACCCGCGTCGACAACGACGGCTGGCGCGACCGGAACGGCTCGGCCGCCGTCGACTGGAACGCCGCGCCCGGGTTCCGCGCCGGGCTGCGGGTCGAGCGGATGTTCGCTCGCAGCGAGATTCCTTCCGACGCCGGGCAGCCCACGCCGCGGCGGTTCACGGATTTCGCGCAGACGACGTGGACGCTCCCGGTCCGCGCGGCGCTTTCGGAGCAGAACGCGCTGTCGGCCGCCCTCTACGACGTCGCGCTGCACCCGACTGCCGTCGATCCCGACGACACCTCGGGCTTCTTCCAGAGCGAGACGCGCGCGCGGACGCGCGGGGCGCGCGTCGTCGATTCGTGGAAGGCCTCGGACGGGAACACGCTCTCGGCCGTGGCCTCGTACGAGCGCTCGACGGTCGACTCGGGCGGCGCATTCGGCACGCTCATCGCGAACCGGAGGATTTCGACCTGGGGAGCCGGCGTCGACGACCAGATCGCCTTCTTCGGCGGCCGGCTCCACGTCGTGGCGGGGGTGCGATTCGACCGGCATTCCGCGTTCGGGTCGTCGACGAGCCCCCGCGTCTCGGCGGTCTGGAACGCCGGCCCCGCCGACGCGATCCGGGCCTCCTGGGGAACCGCGTTCCGGGCGCCTTCGATCGGCGAGCTCTATTACCCGTTCTTCGGGAACCCGGATCTTTCCCCCGAGCGCTCCCGGAGCTTCGAGATCGGATTCACGCATTCGGCCGGCCGCGCGCGATTCGACGTCGCGGCCTTCCGCAACGACATCCGCGACCTCATCCAGTACGACCCCGTCCGCCAGACGAACGGCAACGTCGGCCGGGCGCGCACGGAGGGGATCGAGGCGAGCGCGTCCGCGCCGATCGTCTCCTCGCTGCGCGGCGCCGTCTCGTACACGTTCCTCCGGGCGGTCGACGAGAACGGCGGGGCGCCGCTCGCCCGCCGCCCGCGGCACCGCGGGTCTCTCGACCTCGCGTGGAGCTCCGCACGCTGGAACGCGTCGGCGACGCTCCTCTTCACCGGGAGGCGCCCCGACGTCCAGGCGGTGTTCCCGTACGGCGCGACCGAGGACCCGTCCTATCTGCGGCTCGACCTTCACGCGGAATACCGCTTCGGCCACGTCGCTCCCTTCGTCAACGTCGAGAACGCGGCCGACCGCCGTTACGAGGAGGCGAGCGGGTTCCCGGCGCGGCGCCGGCGGCTCTCGGCGGGGCTCTCCGCGTCGTTCTGACCGGGCGAGCGAGGCGTTAGACTCCCCCCATGCCCCGGATCACGAAGGTCTACACGCGGACCGGCGACGACGGCACGACCTCGCTCGGCGGCGGCCAGCGCGTCCCGAAGGATTCGCCGCGAATCGACGCCTTCGGGACGGTCGACGAGGTCAACTCGCAGATCGGCGCGGCGATCGCCGCCGGTCTCGAGCCGGTGCTCGCACAACGTCTCTCGGCCGTTCAGAACGACCTCTTCCATCTCGGCTCCGACCTCTGCACGCTCGAACCGGACAAGGAGAAGCGGCCCGTTCCGGTGATCGGGCAGCGTCACGTCGACGCCCTCGAGCTCTGGATGGACGAGATGTCGGCGGAGCTTGCGCCGCTCGAGAACTTCGTCCTTCCCGGCGGGACTCCGGGCGCCGCGGCGCTGCACGTGGCCCGCGCGACCTGCCGGCGGGCGGAGCGGGAGACGATCCGGCTCGCGCGGCAGGAGGCGGTCGGGCCGCACGTCGTTCCGTACCTGAACCGCCTGTCCGACGCGCTCTTCGTGGCGGCGAGATTCGAGAACCGGCGCCGCGGGCGCCCGGACGTTCTCTGGAACAGCCGGGTGTAGAATCGCCCTCGAGCGTTCCCGGTTCTCGTCGGAAAAGAAGGACGCGCTCCAAGGAGCGGCAAAGATGACGCCTCGACGGATTCTCGGGATCTCCATCCTTCTCGGTGGACTGGCGGCGACGTGGGCCTGCGCCTCGAAATCGTTCACCTCGAAGAATCCGCCCCCGCCGTACGTGGCGCCGCCTCCGGCGGCCCAGCCCGCTCCGGCACCGGCTCCCGCCGCGGTGCAGCCGGCGGCGCAGGCCGTCGCTCCCGCTCCCGTCGAGCCGCCGGCGCCGGCGGGGGATTTCGGATCGGGGAGCGGCGCCTCCTCCGCCCCCAATCCGGCGGTCGCGCCCGTCGCTCCGGCGAGTCCGACGCTGTCGCCGGCCGCGAGCGAGATCCTGCGTCTCCGCGACGCGGGCTACTCCGAGGACTTCCTCCTCAACAAGGTGCGGCGGGCGAACCAGCCGTATCGGCTGACCGTCGACGATCTGATCGCGCTGCGGCGAGCCGGCTTGTCGGAGACGGTCATCGACGCGATGCTCCACGCCGGGTCGGCCGAGGCGGCCCCCGTCGCCGAAACGGTCCAGCCCGTCGCGCGGCATGCCGAGTTCGACGGCCTCGTGCGGCAGCGGCAAGGGTTCCTCGGGATCGGCAGCTCGAAGAAGAAGAAGATCGGGAAGTTCGTCGTCGACGGCGACCGGGTGAACTGGTACCAGATGGTCGACCCGGAGGACAACTTTTCGATCTCCGAACGAAACATCAAGGAGATGTGGTTGAACTGCGCGCCGCGCGCCGGTGAGAACCTCTGTCTCGAGCTCTGCTTCCGCAGCTTCTCGGGGCAGGAAGGTTGCTTCCGCGACGCCGGATGGGAAAACGGAGACAATCGCCAGATCCTGGCGATGTACGACTACTTCCAGAAGGCGTTCCCGACGACCTTCTTTACCAAACGGGAGAAAAAGACGTTCTGATGGAAAACCCCGAAGACCGCACCGAAGGGAAGATCGCCGACGAGATGCGCATGCTCGGCGATTCACTGTTCCAGCTCGGCAAGATCGCGTTCTCCAAAGGAAGGGCGTTCTCGATCGAGGCGCTGCGCCGCGCGCGCGCCGCCGTCGAGAAGGCCGCGGAAGAGCTGGAGAAGACCGGGAAAAAATAGCCCTCGGGTCTCCCTCACCCGCCCGCCTTCGCTCCTTCGGATCTCGGCGCGGCGGCCTCTCCCGCGGGGAGAGGCGAAACCCTCACCGTCGAGACAGAAGCTTCGCGAACGCGGGTGTCGGTTATGACAACGTCGAGGCGCGGTGAGCGAAAGGCCGACCCCGATACGATCCCGAATAGGCAAACGACCAGGCGCGGCCAGACGGGTTGGAAGACGCGCGCGGGCAGCCGGGCCGGCGGGCGCGGCGTACCGGGGCGTACGTTAAGCCCGCCGGCCGGCCGCCCGCGTCCCGTATAACGACGCGTATGGTCCGCGCCCGCTACTTGGAAAAGGTTTTGCGGACCAGAGCAATGACTTGCGCCCTCAGCCGCTCGACGTCGGCGGACAGCGTCGCCGTCTCTTTCTCCATCGTCTGGACGAAGGCCGGGTCCGGGATCGACCCGAGGTTGATTCCCACGTTCAGGAGCGCGCCCTCGGCCGCCGACGCCAGCAGCAGCGCCGCGACACCGGCGTCCGAAGCGGCGTTCGGGTTCCCCTTCTCGGCGACGAGCGGGACGCGGGACAGAAGTGTCGCCGCGCAGCGGGCGGTTTCCATCGGGACTTCCGCCGCGCGCTTCGCTGCGTCCTGCATCGCGCGCGCGCGCGCCGCTTTCTCGGCGTCGGTCTCCTTCGGGAGCTTTCGCGCGGCGACCATCGCGTCGAAGGACGCCGCGTCCTCGTTCATGAGCTCCTCGAGGCGCGTCCCCGCGCGCTCGGCCTCTTCCGCGATCGGGCGGAGCTCGCCGGCGACCGCGGCGAACTTCTCCTTCGCGACCGTGAGCGCGAGGACCATCGAGAGGAGCGACGCGCCCATCGCGCCGGCCGCGGCCGAGGCGGTGCCGCCGCCGGGAGTGGGAGCGTCGGAGGCGAGGGAGGACCGGAACTCGCGGAACGAGCGGCTCTCAAAATTCATGGACGCGACCTCCCACGATCGTGTGCGTGACCAGGGGCAGGCCCCAATGATAAACGAGGTGCCGGTAGTCGGGAGCGTCGATCAGGACGAGGTCGGCGCGCTTGCCCGCCTCGATCGAGCCCCGGTCCGGCGCCAGGCCGAGCGAGGCCGCGCCGTTCAACGTGATCGCGGTCAGCGTCTCCTCGATCGACATTCCGTAGTCGTGGCACGCGTGGCCGGCGACGGCCGGCAGCGATTCCGTGTTGCACGAGCCCGGATTGGCGTCCGTCGCGACGGCAACGGGAACTCCCGCGTCGACGAGCGCCCGCGCCGGCGCGCGGCGGGACTTGAGCCACCAGGCCGTGCCGGGCAGCAGCGTGGCGACGGTTCCGGCGGCGGCGAGCCCCGCGATCTCGTCTTCCCCGGCAAAGAGCAGGTGGTCCGCCGACGCCGCCCCGAGCTCCGCCGCGAGCCGCGCGCCCCCGGAGCGGGCGAGCTCGTCGGCATGCACCCGCAGCCCGAGGCCGAGGTCCCGCGCGCGCGAGAGGATCGCGCGGGACTCCGCGACGGTGAAGACGCCCTCCTCGCAGAAGACGTCGCAGAAGCGCGCGAGGCCCGCCGAGGCGGCGCGGGGAAGGATCGCTTCCGTGATCTCGCGCACCCATCCGGAGCGGTCTCGCCGGCGTTCGACCGGGATCTCGTGCGCCGCAAGCAGCGTGGGAACGATCCCGATGATGCCTTCCGCGGCCAGGTCCCGCAGGATCTCGAGCGACCGGATCTCCCCTTCGGCGTCGAGGGCGTACCCGGACTTGCATTCCGCCGTCGTCGTCCCCGACCGGCGCATCGCGACCAGACGCGAACGCGTCGCCGCGGTGAGCTCTTCTCGCGTCGCCCGGCGGGTCGCCTCGACCGTGGCGACGATCCCGCCGCCGGACGCCGCGATCGCCGCGTACGATTCCCCGGCGAGGCGACGCGCGAACTCCGCGGCCCGGTCGCCGGCCCAGACCGGATGCGTGTGCGCGTCGACGAACCCCGGAAGGAGCGTCTTCCCGGACCCGTCGATCTCGCGCTCGGGCCGGTCGAAGCGGCCGCGCAGATCCGAGTCCCGGCCCGCGAAGACGATCCGCCCCCCCTCGCAGCGGACCGCCGCGTGCTCGACGACGAGGATCTCGCGCTGCGCGCTGCCGCGGCGCGCCGAAGCGCCCGTCGCCGTCGCCAGGCAGGAGAGGTTCCGGATTTCGAGGGTGTCGCGAAGCTCCGCCGGCGGCGGGTCAGCCCGCATCATTCATCAGCCGGCAGTGGTGTCCTGCGACCGGACCAGGTAAGAGACGGTGGTCGACTTCTCCTCCTCTTCCTGGTCGAAGTCGAGGACCTGCTGGAACATGTCGAGCATCGACTTCAACTTCAGCCGGAAATTCGCCCGCTGGAGCTTCAGGTCCCGCATCGCCTTCTCGATCTTCGCGGATTGCTGCAGCGCCTCGGTCGTCAGCTGCTGGCCGGCGAGCTCCGCCTGCCGCACGACGTTCTCCGCCTCGCGCCGCGCCGTGTTCTTCATCTCCTCGGAGAGACGCTGCGCGGACAGGAGCGTCTCCTTCAGGATCTTCTCGCGGTCGCGGTGGTCGAAGTTCTCCTCCTCGAGATGCCGCACGCGCGTCTGGAGGTCGACGTTCTCACGCATCAGCTCCTGGAAATCCTCGGCAACCGACAGGAGGAAGGCTCGTACCCCTTCGGCGTCGTAGCCCCGGCGCTTGACGGTGAACTCGTGCTTCTGGATCTCGAGAGCGGTGATCTTGGGCGTCATGATGATCTCCTCAGATGGGCGAGTACGCGCCTCCGGTCATCAGGCTCAGCACGATCGCGCGGAGCAGCACCAGAAGCAGGATCGCGATGATGGGCGAGAAATCGATTCCGCCCGTCCAACGGGGCGGGAGGATCTTCCGGCACGGCTTCAACAGCCACTCGGTCGACTTGTAGAGGAACTGCACGACGGGGTTGCGCGGGTCGGGGGAGACCCAGGTCACGAGCGCCGCGGCGATCACGAGCCAGATCACGAGCTGGAAGAGCATCGACACGACCTGCACGAGGCCGATCGCCACTCCGGTCCCGAGGCCCCTCATACGATCTCCCTCGGTCCGAAGAGCGCGGTGCCGACGCGGACGACGGTGGCCCCTTCTTCGATCGCGACCTCGAAATCGTGGCTCATTCCCATCGACAGTCCGGGGAGCGGCGAGCCCGTCTCCTGCTCGAGGCGGTCCCGCATGCCGCGGAGCTCGCGAAAATACGGCCGCGACGCCTCCGGATCGTCGGAGAACGGCGGCACGGTCATCAGCCCGCGGAGCTCGATCGACGGAGCCGCGAGCGCCGCCCGGACGAGCGCGCCGCACTCGGCCGGCGGCACGCCCCCCTTGGAGACCTCGCCCCCCACGTTCACCTCCACGTAGATCGGGTAGCGGTTCGACGCCCCCGCCTCCCGCGAGAGGATCTCGAGCAGAGAAATGCGGTCAACCGATTGAATCTCCTCGAAATATCTTACCGCGGTTTTGGCCTTGTTCGTCTGAAGGCGGCCGATGAGACGCCAGGAAAGGTCCGGAAAATCGGGGCGGAGCGCCTCGATCTTCCTGACCCCCTCCTGCACCCGGTTCTCGCCGAAGACGGTCAGCCCCGCCTCGACCGCGCGCCGGACGGTCTCGAAAGGATGGGTCTTCGAGACCGCCACCAGCGTGACTTCCGACCGGTCGCGGTTGGCCGCCTCGCACGCGCGCGCGATCCGCTCCTCGACGTCGCGGACACGCCGGGAAAGCTCGGGCGAGGACGGAGGATCCGGGCCGGCGGTCACATCGCTTCCGAGGCGTCCGCGCCCATGTTCGCGAGTCGGTCGGCGTCCCGGTTCTTCTCGCGGCGTACGTGCGCGATCGAAAACTTCCGGAAGAGACGCGAGCGGCTCATGGCTTCGCGCGCCAGCGGTTTGAGGTTGTCGGCCTTGATCCGAAACCGGCCGTTGATCTGCTCGACCAGGAGAAGCGAATCGGAATAGATCGCGACCTCCGAGGCTCCCTGCCGCTCCGCCTCCCCGAGCGCGAGGAGCAGGGCGCGGTACTCGGCCTCGTTGTTCGTGGCCCGGCCGAGCGCCTCGAAGAGCTCGCGGGGCGCGCCGTTGTCCTCGCCGGGGGGAAAATACGCGCCCGCCCCCGCCGGGCCCGGGTTTCCGCGCGCGGCGCCGTCGATGTAAGCGACCAGTTTCATCGCGGGACGATGCTCCGTTGCAGCGATCGCCGGACCATCGGTCCGGCGTCGCACAACTCGCTCCCGGGAGAAACGGGATCGTCACGGTTCAAGATTCGCGACTCGTGCCGGCTTTTTTTACGACGACGCGGCCGCGGCGTCCTGATAGTAGAGGATGCGCTTGCAGGAATCGCAGGTGATCACTTCGCCCCCGAGGCGCAGCGCCTGGTAGAGCGCCGGCCGGAGCCGGACGTGGCAGGCCGAGCAGGACCCGGAGACGGCGCGGACGACCGCGTGGCCGCCCTTGCGGTCGCAGAGCCGGTAGAACTCGGCGAGTTTCTTCGGCGAGAATCGCTTCTCGATCTCGGCCGTCTGCACCCGGGCCTCCTCGAGCTCGCGATCGATCTGCCGCTGCGTCTCCCGCCACCCCGACAGCCGGTCCTCGTGCTCCGCGGTCTCCTCCGGCAGCTTCGCCTCGCGCTCGGCGAGCTCGGTGCGCGCGGCTTCGATCGTCTCCATGAAGCCGACGACCTCGTCTTCGACCTCGCGCAGCGCCCGCTTGACCTGGTCGATCTCGTTCAACATCGCGCCGTACTCGCGCGAGTTCTTCACGGCCATCAGCTGCACCTGGTACTTCTTCAGGCGGTCGGTCAGCTCCGCGAGCTTTCCTTCGGCCAAACGCCGCGACCGCTCCGCGTCCTCGATCGTGCTCTTCAGGTTCTCGATCGCCGAGAGCTTCTCCCGGTACTCCTGGTCGACGTCGGAGAGCTCGGGAGGGAGGGTGTCCCGCTGGCGGGCCTTGGATTTCTGGAGAAGGAAGAGCTCCTGCAGCTTGATCAGATTCTCGATTTCACCCGTCACGCCGACTCCGCGAGTGCATAAAAAAGGGGCGCACTCGTGGAGAGTCGCCCCGTTTTCCTGATTTCACCCTCTCGGGCGATGTCGCCGCTTCCTGCCTGATTCACGAATCCCTTTCCTCGCCGCCGGTCCTGGGTCCACCCGGATTCGAACCGGGGTCTGGCCGGTTATGAGCCGGTGGCTCTGGACCGCTGAGCTATGGACCCGTGCGGATCCTAGCCCAAGATCGTCAAATATAACACAGGGTCGCGTTGATGCGGACGGCTGCGCGCGCCGCATAACGCGACACGTCGCCGGCTTGAGGCGACGCCGTCGCCCAAGCCGGCGGCATGTTCGGCTCGATGACTCTCTACGGAGCTGTCTTGGGAACGGGAGAATCGCTTCGAAGAGGACGGCGTTGGAAGCGTCTCCGGCTTACAGCCGAGTTGAGCGGCGCGGAGCGTCCGCTCCAACTCGGCGCGAGAATTGAGCGACGGCAGTCGCTCCAATTCCCCCATTGAGAACCGGACCTCGAAGCGAGGAACCCTCTTACCGGATGGTCTCCAGAAACGGCCGCAATTTCTTGGATCGCGAGGGATGCCGGAGCTTCCGGAGCGCCTTCGACTCGATCTGCCGGATCCGCTCGCGCGTGACGTTGAACGAGCGGCCGACCTCCTCGAGCGTGTGCTCCGAGCCGTCGCCGACGCCGAACCGCATCTTGAGCACCTGCTCCTCGCGCGGCGTGAGCGACTTCAGGACCTTCCGCGTCTGGTCGCGCAGGTTCGACACGAGCACCGCCTCGATCGGGGAGATCGCCATGCGGTCCTCGATGAAATCGCCCAGGTGCGAGTCTTCCTCCTCGCCGATCGGGGTCTCGAGCGAGATCGGCTCCTGCGCGATCTTCATGATCTTCCGGACCTTGCCGACCGGCATGTCCATGCGCTTGGCGATCTCCTCGGCTTCCGGCTCGCGGCCGAGCTCCTGCACGAGCGAGCGCGACGTGCGCGTGAGCTTGTTGATCGTCTCGATCATGTGCACGGGAATGCGGATCGTGCGCGCCTGGTCCGCGATCGCGCGGGTGATCGCCTGCCGGATCCACCACGTCGCGTACGTCGAGAACTTGTAGCCGCGGCGGTACTCGAACTTCTCGACCGCCTTCATCAGGCCGATGTTCCCTTCCTGGATGAGGTCGAGGAACTGCAGGCCGCGATTCGTGTATTTCTTGGCGATCGAGACGACGAGCCGGAGGTTGGCGACGATCAGCTCGTGCTTGGCCTGGTCGGCCTCCTCCTCCCCCTCGCGGACGGCGCGGAGCGTGCGCTTGACGTCCTCGTGGGTCAGGCCGAACTTCTTCTCGATCTCCCGCAGGTTCTTCCGGTACTTCGCGATCCGCCGCTGGTAGAACTCCCGCCGCGTCGCGTTCTTCTCCTTCTTCACGGTCGTCGTGTCCTGGCGGATCATCTGCTCGGGCACGGAGAGCTGCCGGTCGATGTCGCGCAGGATGTTGAGGAGCCGGATCAGGATCATCGGCGTGAAGTCGATCGAGCGGACCCACTTGGCGATCTCCGAGACCTTCTTGTCCGAGGCCGCGAGGGTCTTCGCCTCGAGCTTCGAGGCCTTCTTGACGGTCCTCATGCGCGCGGCGAGTCGCTTCAGGTCCGAGTCGATGCCGTTGATCTTCCGGAAGGCCGCCAGGATCTCGTCGACCCGCTTGGAGAGCCGCCCTTCGGCGAGCTCGTCGCCCTCGAAGTCCTCTTCCTCCTCGACCACCGGCAGGTTGCGGTTGGCCATGCTCTCGGCGATCTTCAGGATCTCTTCGAGGATCTTCGGGTTGTTCGAGAGCGCGCGGTAGATCTTCGACTCCCCGACCTCGATGCGGCGGGCGATCTGGACCTCTCCCTCGCGGTCGAGGAGCTTGACGGTCCCCATCTCGCGCAGGTACATCCGCACCGGGTCGTTGGTCTTCTCCACACCCTCGGAGACTTCCTCTCCCTCGGCGGCGCTCGCCTTCCGGCGGCCCGCCTTGTCGGTGTCGGTGATGACTTCGATCCCGAGATCGCCCAGGCGCTGGTAGACCTCGTCGAGCTCATCCGGAGTCGTCGCCAGCTCGTCGGGAAGGGCCTGATGGATCTGCTCGTAGCTCAGATAGCCCTTCCCCTTGCCCTGCGCGAAAAGCGACCGAACTTCCGGGTATTTTTCCTCGATCATCAACAATTTTTCCTCCGTGCGCCGTCACGTCCGAGATCCGCGATTTGCTGTCTCAGGGCAGTCTTGGAACGAAATAGCCGGTCGATTTCTTCCTTGTCGCCCCTCGATTCGGCAGCCACGATCGCCTGCTGCACCACCGCGGCCTGCCGCTCGAGATACCCACGCGCCAAATAATTGACGTACTGAGAGATAGCTTCGATCCCGCCGGGCGGCTCCTCGTCGCAGGCGAGCTCGGAAAGGAGCGTCCGTTCGTCCCCGGTTTCAAGATGGGTCGCGACTCGGGGGAAATCAAGGGCCTCCCCCTCTTTTTTTTCCGACCCCACGGCGAGGAAGATCGCACGCAGCCGCGGATCCGAGAAGTACTCCGGATCGATCTCCAGAAACGCGGCGGCTTCCTCGCCGCCGTTGACGAGCAGGCTCAAGAGCCGCCTTTCCACCGCCGGAAGCGGCACTCGGGAAAACGATTCCGAGCCCGGTTTCGTTCCCTCGGAGGGCACCGGGCGCGCGGGCGCCCGCTTCCAGAGCACGTCGGCAGGTATTCCCGCCTCCTCGGAGACGCGGCGCACGTACTCGTAACGCAGGACCCGGTCGGGCACGCTTTCGAGGATGGAAAGGATCCCGTTGACGACCTCGCCGCGCGCCTCGGGCTCCGCGGGCGCCGATTCGAGGTCCGAGAGGAGCCACTCGAGGAAAGCCGGGGCCTGCTCGACGGCCTTCCGCACGGCCTCTCCTCCCGACTCGCGAAACAGGTCGAACGGATCGAGGCCCGCCGGCATCCGGGCGACCCGCACCTCGATCCCCTCCGACAACAGGATCGGAATCGCGCGGCGCGTCGCGTTCCGGCCGGCCGCATCGCCGTCGTAGCAGAGGACCGCGCGCGGCGCGAGCCGCCGCAGCTTCTCGGCCTGGGGCCTGCCGAAGGCCGTCCCCATGCTCGCGACGGTGTTCGCGCAGCCGGAGAGCCAGAGCGCGAGATGATCGAAATATCCCTCGACGAGGATGGTCCGATCCTCGCGGCGAATCGCGTCCCGCGCCGCGGGAAGGCCGTAGAGGAGCCGGTTCTTGGCGAAGATCGGCGTTTCCGGAGAGTTCAGGTACTTCGGCTCCTCGCCCGAGAGAGACCGGCCGCCGAATCCGACGACGTGGCCCCGTTCGTCGCGGATGGGAAAGACGAGGCGGTCGCGCTGGCGGTCGTACGGCCGCTTCCCTTCGGCGCCCGGCTGGAGAAGACCGGCCTCGATCAGGATGTCCGGCGTGAAGAAGGAGGAGAGCGACCGCGCCAGGAAGTCCCACCCCTCCGGCGCGAAGCCCAGGCCGAGCTCGCGCGCCGCGTCTTCCGGCACGCCCCGGCTCTCGAGATAGGCGAGCGCGCGGTTGGGCGCCTTCCCGAGGGCTTCGACGTAGGTCTTGTGCGCCTTCGCCACCGCTTCGCGGAGCTTCTCCGAGCGGTCGGATCCGTCGCGCCGCGTCCGCTTCGGGATCTCGATGCCGTACTTGCGCGCGAGGATCTCGGCCGCCTCTCGGAACTCGACCCTTTCCATCTGCCGGACGAACCCGAAGAGATCGCCCCCGGCGCCGCAGCCGAAGCAGTAGAAGAGGCCGCGGTCGCGGTTGACCGTGAAGGACGGCGTCTTCTCGCGGTGGAACGGGCACAGGCCCTTCCAGGAGTTGCCCGCTTTCTTCAGCGTCGTGTGCTCGCCGATCACGTCGACGATGTCGGCGGCGGCGCGAATGTCGGCGAGGACGCGATCGTTCAGGTCGAGCGCGTCGCTCATTTCAGTACCACCACCCTTCGGGTGCTCATTTCAGCACGTCTCTTCGGGCGCTCATTTCAGCGCGTCTCTTCGGGCGCTCATTTCAGCACCACGACCGTCGCGCCTTCGCCTCCCTCGTTGGCCTTGCCGGCGCGGTACGAGGCGACGGCGGGATGCTTGCGCAGGAAGTCGCGCAATCCCGCGCGGAGCCGGCCGGTGCCGTGTCCGTGGACGACGCGGAGCGTCTCCTCTCCCGACGAGATCGAATGGTCGATCGCGCGGTCGACTTCATCGATCGCCTCGTCGACCGTACGGCCAATCACGTGGATCTCGCGGGGCGCCGAGACCGGCTCCGGCACCGACACGGCGCTCCTGCCCGAAGGCTTGCGCGCAATCGCGGTGAGGTCGGCGAGCGGGACGGAGAGGCGCTTGCCTCCCGCCTCGATGCGCGCCTTGTCTCCCTCGATCGAAACGATCGTGCCGGTGGCGCTCCCGGCGCGGAGCCGCACGGCGTCGCCGGCGCGAAGCGTCCGGGCCGCCGACTCGACTTCTTCCTCCGCCTCGCGCACGGCCGGGTCCGCCCGCCGCTCCGACTCCACGCGCGCGAGGAGCTCGGCCGCCTTCGCCTGCGTCATCTTCTCGCTCCGAATCCTCTCGACCGCCTCCGCCGCGGCGGCGCGGAAATCCCGGCGCGCGCGGTCGAGGGAGTCGCGTCCCTCCGTCAGGATCTTGCGCCGGCGCGCCTCCACTTCGTCGCGCTCGGCCTGGAGCCGCTCCTCGCGCTCGCGGGCGCGGGCGAGCGACTCGGAAAGCTCCCGCTCGCGCTCGCGAAGCCGCGCGAGCGCCTCCTCGGCCTCCGATTCGAGCTTCTCGCGCCGCTGCCAGGCCTCGCCCAGGAGCGTCGAGGCGCGGTCGAGCGTCGCCGAAGGCAGCCCCTGGTCCCGGGCGGTCGCGAGCGCGCGGCTCCGGCCGAGGAACCCGGCGCGGAGCCGATACGTGGGCCGCCCCGTCTCTTCGTCGAACTCCATCGCCGCGATCTGCGCGTCCTCGCGCCCCGCGGCGAATTCCTTGACGCTCGTCAGATGCGTCGTCACGACCGCGCGCGTCCCCTGGGCCAGCAGGCTCTCGAGCGACGCGACGGCGATTGCGCCGCCTTCCTCCGGATCGGTCCCGCTCCCGAGCTCGTCCAAGAGCGCGAGCGAATCGGCGTCGGCGTCGCGGAGCACCTCGGCGAGCCGCCGCATCGCCGACGAAAAGGTCGACAGGTCCGAGAGAATTCCCTGCTCGTCGCCGATCAGCGTGAGGAAGGCGCGGAAGAACGGGAGCACGGCGCGGCGTGCCGGCAGGAGGAACCCGGCCTGCGCGAGCATCGAGAAGAGCCCGACCGTCTTCAGGACCACGGTCTTTCCGCCGGCGTTGGGCCCGGAGACGAGGAGCCACCGCTTTCCGGGCGCGAGCTCGACGTCGAGCGGCACGGCGTCGCGCGTCCCGGGCTCCTCGCCGAAGACCGTCCGGCGCGCGGCGGCGAGGCCCCGGTCCAGCAGCGGGTGGCGCGCTCCGGAGATCGCCCAGTCGCGCGGCGAGAACTCGGGCATCGTCGCTTCGCACGCGCGCGCGAACGCGCCGCGCGCCTCGATCGCGTCGAGCTCGGAAAGGAGCTCCGCCGCCGCGAGGAGGTCCTCGCCGCGGGAAAGCAGCGCGCGGCCGAACTCGCGGCGGATCCGCTCCTCCTCGCGCTTCAAATCCGACGAGAGGAGCGAGAGCGCGTTGTTCGCGTCGGTGATCTCGAACGGCTCGACGAACACCGTCTGGCCGGACCCGGAGCGGTCGTGCACGATCCCGCGGACCCGCCCCGCGGCGCTCGCCGAGACCGGCACGCAGTAGCGCTCCTCGCGCAGCACGACCGTCTCTCCCGCGGCGTCGGCGGCGTTTCGCGCGAGCCACTGCTTCGCGGTCTCGTACAGGCTCTGACGCTCCCGGCGCAGCCGCGTGCGGAGCGTCTGGAGCTTCGGCGAGGCGTGGTCGGAAAGCGTGCCGTCGGGCTCGAAGAGGCGGGCGGCGGTGCGCACCAGATCCCCGAAATCGGGAAGCGCGAAGATCCGCGCCGCGAGCCTCGGCAGATCCGAGAGATCGGCGTCGAGCCGGCGCGTCCGCTCGGCGGCGCGCGCCACCGAGAGGAGCGGGCGCAGCTCCGCGTCGAAACCGAGGCCTCCCGCGGCCGCGAGCGCGTCGAGGGGGGGCGCGGGGTCGTCGAGGCCGGCGAGCGGGAGGCGGCCGGCGCGCTCGCGGAGGACGACCGCCTGAGCGGTCTCCTCGAGCGCGCCGCGCGCTTCCTCCTCCTCCGGAAAAGGAAAAAGGCCGCGCACCTTCGCGCGGCCGATCTCGGTCTGGGCGAAGGAGGCGGCCAGGGTCACCACGGCCGTGAAGTCGAGGGGATCAGACGCCGGCGCGGCGCTCCTCCGAAAGCTTCCGGAGCATCTTCTTGCGGGCGGCAATCGCCTTGCGCTTGCGCTTGGCCGAAGGCTTCTCGTAGTGCTGACGTTTCTTCAGCTCGGAGAGGATGCCCGATTTCTCACACTTCCGCTTGAACCGGCGGAGAGCGTTCTCGAAGGACTCGTCTTCCTTGATGTGGATCACAGGCATTGGCCATCACCCCCTTCGCTGAAAGATGCGCCCCGCGGGCGGACTGTCAATGATACGGCAGGCCCCCGGCGCCGTCAACGAGCGGACGATAAGTCCTTTGATGCCTTGACTTTCTTGACAAATTCGCGATTCCGCGCAAATATCGCCGCATGTCCGCTGAAGAGATTCGCCAGAAGATCGAGAAGGAAGCCAAGCGCCGCCTGGAAGAGCACCTCGACCAGCTCCGGCTCGAGTTCGAGCGCATGCGCCTCGAGAGCCACCGCAAGTGGGAAGAGTTCCTGATGCGGCTCGACTTTCCCCTCCCCGAGCTCGTCCCCGCGGGAGTCATTCCCGAGCCCGCGCCTCCGGCGCCCCCCGAGGCGGCCGATCTCGGCGAGATGCGCGAGATCATGCGCGCCATCGACGCGGCCTCCAACCAGGTCGACGCGCTCAAGGCGTTCCTCGCCGGGTGCCGCCGGCGGAGCGACCGCGCCGTGCTCCTCGTGTCGCGCGGCGAGAGCCTCGCCGTGTGGAAAGCGGAAGGCTACTCCCCCGCCGAAGAGTCGGCTCTCCGAAACCTCGCCGTCTCCCCGTCCGCGAACCCGGCCCTCGCGTCGGCGATGGACGGCAATCCGGTCGTCCTGGCCGGCGGCTCGCCGATGTCGGACCTCCTCCATTCCCCCGGCGCGCGGCGCGCCCTCGTCTGCCCGATCGTCGTGCGCGAAAAGATCTCCGCGATCCTCTACGCCGACCAGAAGGACGCCTCGTCGCCGTTCGATCCCGACGCGCTCTCGCTCCTGGCGTTTCTGATCGGGGTCGCCGTCGATCGCCTCGCTTCGCGAAAGATCCGCCCCGCGCCGGCGCTCACGCCGTTCCGGAGCTTCGAGCCGGCCGAGGCCGAGCGCGCGCCGGAAGCGCGCGAAACCGAGCCCGAGCCGCCCGCCGCGATCGAGATCGAGGAAACGCCCGAGGCCGCGGAGCCGGAGCCCGAGCCGGCACCCGAGCCGCCGCCGCCGGCCCGCGGCATCGATTTCGAGTCGAGCCACGCGTACCGTCCCCCTCCGGGCGTCGCGCCGGCGGGGCCCCGCATCCTTCGCGGGCCGCTCGCGGCCGTCGAGGAGGACCCGCACGAGCACGCCCGGAAGATCGCGCGGCTCCTCGTCTCCGACATCCGGCTCTACAACGAGGCGGCGATCGAGGAAGGGAAGAGGCACAACGACATCTACGCGCGCCTCAGGGACGACATCGATCGCGCGCGGCAGACGTACAACGAGCGCGTGCCGGAGTCGGTCCGGTCCACGACGAACTATTTCCACGAGGAGCTCATCCGCTCTCTCGCCGACGGCAGTTCCGACGCTCTCGGTTCTTGATCCGAAGGGCGCTCTTCTTCGCCGCCCTCCTCGCCGCGCTCCCGCTTCGGGCTGACTTCGCGGAGCCCCCTTCACCTGACGCCGACGAGACGTTCGCCCGCGCCGCCGAAGCGCTCGAACGCGGCGACGCCGGCGCCGCCCGCACGGGTTTCGACGAGCTCCTCCGCAACTATCCCCTCCCCGCGTGGAAGGCGCGCGTCGACCTGTTCCGCGCGCATCGCGCGCTCGACACGGGCGACGCCTCGGCGGTCGCCGCGCTCTCGGCCGTCGATGCGCGCGCGATCGGAATGCAGGGGTATCGCGACGCCTTCCTCGGCGCGGCGCTCGAGCGCGCGGGGCGCACGCGCGAGGCGCGCGACGCGTACCTGCGCGCCGCCCGCGAAGAGAGCGCGAGGGCCGATCGGGTCCCCTCCGCTCTGGCGGCGGCGCGCCTCTCCCGCGGCCGCGCCGAAAAGCGCGAGACGCTCGCGGCCCTCGAAAGCGCCGCCGGAGCGGCGGCGGCGGACCAGCGCCGCGACCTCGTCGACGCGCGGGCCCGTCTCGCCGGCGAGCTCGGCGACGACGACGCCCTGGCGCGCGCCGCCTCGGATCTGATCGAGGGCGATCCCGCGCTCCTCTTCGACCGCAAGCTGCCGCGCCCGCTCCTGCGCGAAGGCCGGCGCATCGTCGCGAACCTGTCCGACGCTCGGAAGCTCGACACGGCCGAGCGGCTCGCGGCGGAGGGGCAGACGACGGGGGCTCTCGAGACGGCGGCCGAGATCGCGCCCGGCGCGCTCGACGCCTCCCGACAGCGGCGGCTCCGCCTGCTGCGTGCCCGCGCCCTGGAAAAGCTCGGAAAGCTCGACGCGTCCGACCGCGAGGCGCGGCTCGTCGGGACCGGCGGCAGGGAAGGGAGCGCGGCGGCGCTCGTGACGGCCGAGAACGGGCTTCGCCGCGCGCTCTCGCGCCGCGGCCGCTCGCGCCGGAAGCTCCAGATCCGGGACCTGCCGCCGGACGTCGCCCGCCGCCTCGCCTCGGGTTTTCACGAAGCGACCTCGGGCGACGCGGCCGCCGAGACGAAGATGCGCGGCTTCCGCTTCGAGGTCGTGCTCTGGGCGGCCGCCGGCGACGCGCCGTCGGCGCTCGACGCCGCGCGCCGGATGACGGCGATCGACGCGGGCGCGACGTGGGGATTCGAGGCGCTCTGGGCGCCGGTCTGGGAGAAGATCGAGGCGAAGGACTACTCCGGGGCGCTCGACGGAGTCCTCGCGCTCGCCTCCGTCTATCACGAGGTGTCCGCGTCGCGCCGGCTCCAGTACTGGAGCGCTCGGTGCTACGAGCGGCTCGGAAAGGCCGACGCCGCGGACGAGCTCGGGCGCGAACTCCCCTGCGCCGACCCGGCCGACCTCTATGCGAAGTTCGCGGAGGCGTGGAAGGCCGGCTGCTCAGACACCCCCGCCTCCGAGCCGCCGGAGCTCTCGGGCGAGTTCGCTTCCGTCGACGAGCTCCTGCGCCTCCGTCTCTTCCCGCAGGCCCGGCGCGAAGCGGAGCGCCTTCCCGAATCGCGCGGACGCCGGCTCCGGCTCGCGGTCGCGGCGTTCGCGCTCGGCGACTTCGCCTCGGCGAGCGCCTCCGTGAAGGCGGCGTTTCCCCGGATCGGGACCGCGCTCGAGGGCGAGGTCCCGGAGCAGTGGCGGCGGCTCTACTACCCGCTCCCGGCCGGAGGCCTGGTCGAGTCCGCCGCGAAGGAGTTCGGCGTCGACCCGAGCCTCTTCCGCGCGCTCGTGCGGCAGGAGAGCACGTTCAACGCCCGGGCTCGATCGAAGGCGGGCGCGGCGGGCCTGACGCAGCTGATGCCGGGCACCGCCCGGCTCCTCTCGCGGAAGGTGCTCAAGAAGCGGTTTCGCCGCGCGTTCCTGTACGACCCGGCGATCAACGTGCGGCTCGGCGCTTCCTACCTGCGCCAGCTCCTCCAGGACTTCGGCAACGACCGTCTGATGGCGCTCGCCGCGTACAACGCCGGGCCCGGCCGGATCCGTGGCTTCCTGCGCGACCACCCGGGCCTCTCCGCCGACGAGCGGCTGGAGTCGCTTCCGGCGGCCGAGACCCGCGACTACGTCCGCCGGGTCTTCCTCTTCTCGGAGTCGTATCGGGAGCTGTACCCGGAAAAGTAGTCGCGAGACGGAAAGACAACCGTCGCGAGTCCTTCCGTCCCGCGTTGCGCGTCGACTCAGAATCGCGAGTCGGTTCGTCGCCGGTCACCAGTTCGAAAGACAACGACCGAGGAACCGAGGGCAGATCCTTCGCTTCGCTCAGGATGACAGGAGGCACGGTGTACTCGCCGTTAGCGCTCGGACTCGTGACGCGCGACTGTACGACTGACGCGGACTCACCGCTCAGCGCGTGCGGCCGATCGTGACGCGAACGGAGGTCCCGCGCGGAGACGTGAGCGCGACGCGCGCGCGCCGCCGGCCGTTTACGACGGCGCATCCTTCGACAAAGGCGGGCACGGGGACCGCCGTCCCGTCGCTCTTCTTCAGACGGGCCGCGGCGGCGAGCCGCCGGCACGAGCCGAGGGGTCCCGGGGCGTCGATCCACGCGCCGCGCAGAGGAACGTCCGCATCGGTGCCGTTGACGATCCAGGTCGTCCGCGCGCCGGCGAGATCGCGTCCGGTCTCGACGTAGAGCCGGCCCGGCTCGACGAGGTCCCAGCGCAGGTCGTTTCCGGCCAGGCGCACGACGACGTAGTGCGAGAAGCCTCCGCGGTCCGGCGGCGCGTAGAGCGGCGCGCCCGCGCCGCCCGCGATGAAGTAGTCGATTCCGTCGTGCGCTTCATGGGAGTAGAGATGGGCATGGCCGGAGAAGACCGCGCGCACGGGATACCGGCGCAAGAGCGCGACGAGATCCGCCCTGTTGCCGATCTCCGGCTTCTCGGAGCCGGGATCGATCAGCGGGGGCGCGAAAAACACCGAGTGTGTGAAGACGAAGATGGCCCGCGCGTTCTTGTTCGCCGCGAGGTCCCGCTCGAGCCACGCTCGCTGGGCGGGGTCGAGACGATCCTCCGAGCAGACCTGCGCGGTGTCGAGGGCGATGAAATGCACGTCCCCCGCGTCGAACGATCCGTAGAGGTTCCCGAAACGGCGCGCGTACGCCTCCTCCGACGCGCGGTCTCCGCACGGGTCGCCGTGGAGATGATGGATCTCGTGGTTGCCCGGGGCGTTGAACACGGGCGCGCCGCTCTCGCGCGCCGCCGCCGCGAACCGGTCGTACTCGATCGCGAGCTCGCGCGCGGTGTCGTGATAGCCGTACACCGTATCCCCGGTCCAGAGGACGAAATTCGGGCCGATGAGACCGATCTCCGAGAAGATCGTGCGAATCACGCGCGGCAACAACGCGTCCCGGCCGGTCGACCGATTGTCGCCGCCGACGACGAAGAGGAGATCGGCGCCCGCGGAGATCGGCGCGAGCTTCCCTCCTACCGGCGCGATCGGACGATCCGTCGCCCCGCGGACGGGCGCGCCCGACAGGAAAGCGGCGGCGGCCGCCGCGAGGACCCACGCTCCGTTCATCCCGGACGCGATCTTTACACGGCGCCGCGCCCGCTTCCAGACCGCCGGACGGCGAAGCCTCGCGCCTTAGAATGGAGGCGTGAAGCGCGGGCGCGAATCGCTCTCGGGGGAAGCGCGGAAGATCGAGGGGGAGATCGCGGACCTCGCCCGCCGGATGCACCGGCGCATGTTCGGCGCGGAAGCGCCGTTTCCCGAAGCGCTCCGGGTCTCGGTCGAGGTCTCGATCCCGCCCCGCCGGTCCGACGGCTCCGAGGCCGCGCCGGCGCTGCTGGCGGGAATCGGGGCGGCGCTCCAGCGGACGGGGTCGCGCGCGGACCCGGTCGTTGCCGGACGCGTCTTCTGCTACCGCTGCGACCGCGCCGATTGCGAGCACTCCGCGCCGCCGCGTCCGCAGTCGGTCTTCTCGGGGTTCTCGCCGACCGGACAGCCGCAGTGGACCGATCTCGCGCAGGCGCTCCTCGAGGCGCGCCACGAGCGCGTGGACGAGCTCTTCTCGAGCTCCGCGCCGCTCGCGCTCGTCCAGCCGGGGCGGGATCTCAAGGCGCGGCTCCTGCATCCGTTCGGAAAGTCCTCGAAGACGTACGACGTGCTCGGACAGATCGTCGCGGGGCACTTCGGCGCGCCCGGCGGGGCGCCCCTTTCGGCGATCACCGTCCAGGCGGTCGAGAGCCGCTCGCCGGAAGGGAGGACCCGTCTGTCGCTCAACCGCATCGGCGCGGAAGCGTCCGCGTTTCTCGACGCGCACCCGGAGCACGGCTTCGCGGTCGCCCTCCAGTCGGCCCGCGGGCGGCTCGGCCAGATCGAGGACGATCTCGCGCAGGATGCCGTGTCTCCCGCGCGGCGGTCGGAGCTCATGCGCAGGATACCGGGGATCCTGCAGGATCTCCGCCGCGTCCTCGAGCGGTCCGGCCGGCAGAGCGGACGCCGGACGAAGCACGCGGTCGAACGCCGCCGCGAGAACCGCCCGACGCACGCCGCCATCCAGGACGCCTGGAGCGCGGCCGACGCGGATCTCCTCGCCGACGAGACGCGCGGGACGTTGATCGTGCTCGGCCCGCGCGGCCGCGCGCACGCGTTCACGCCGGAAGGGCGGCACGTCACGAGCCTCATCCTCGACCGCGAGGCCCTCTCGCGGCGGATCGCGCGGCGCCGGTGGAGGCCGGCGACTCCAGAGGAAATCCAGACGCTCCGCACCGCCCTGCCGGCGAGGCAATGAGGCGCGCCCGACTCTGGCTCAATTTCCCAGTACCAAGCACCGAACTCCAGCAAAACCTTAAACTCCAAACTCCAATGACCGAGATGAGCCCGATTTACCGCCGCGCATGAGCGCGGCTCGCCGCCCCTACCACTCGCTCGAGCACCGCGACTTCCGGCTGCTCGGTCTCGCCACGCTCATCTCGATCGTCGGCACCCAGATGCAGAACGTCGGGATCGACTGGCACATCTATCTCCTCACGCACTCCCCGCTCGCGCTCGGCCTCGTCGGGCTCGTCCGCGTCGTGCCGATCATCGCCCTCTCGCTCTGGGGAGGCGTCGTCGCCGACCGCCATGACCGGAAGCGGGTGATGTTCGCCGCGCAGAGCGTCATGGCGGCCGCCGCGCTCCTCCTCGCGATCGCGACGCTGATGCATCGCGAGACGCTGTGGCTGATCTACGTGCTCACCGCGGTCGCGTCGGCCGCCACCGCGTTCGACAACCCGGCGCGGCAGGCGCTGATCCCGCGGCTCGTCCCCGCCGGCGACCTGCCGGGAGCGCTCTCGCTCAACCTGACTTTCTTCCACGTCGCGATGATCGCCGGCCCCGCGGCCTCGGGAGTCGTCATCGCGGCGACGAGCCGCTGGGCGCGCGGCGGGACGCGCGGCCTTTCGCTCATCTATTTCGGCAACGCCGTGTCGTTCGGAGCGGTCCTCGTCGCCCTGCTCTTCATCCGCGCGTCGGGGCGCGTCGCCGCGACGGCCGCGGCGCCGCCCCGCATGCGGCAGGCGCTCGCCGACGGGCTCCGGTTCGTCTTCCGGACGCCGATCATGGTCTCGACGATGGCGCTCGATTTCTTCGCGACCCTCTTCTCGGGAGCGATGTCGCTCCTGCCGATCGTCTCGGATCAGATCCTCCACGTCGGCCCCGCCGGATACGGATGGCTTCGCTCCGCGCCCGCGATCGGCGCCCTCGTCGGCTCGCTGTACACGGCGCTGCACTCGCTGCCGAGCCGTCAGGGGCCGATCTTCCTGAAGGCCGTCGCCGCCTACGGCGCCGCCACGATCGTCTACGGGCTGTCTCGCAATTACGCCCTCACCTTCGCGGCGCTCGCCGCCGCCGGGCTCGCCGACCTGGTCTCGACGGTGATCCGGCAGACGCTGCGGCAGGTCATCACTCCCGACGACCTGCGGGGGCGGATGACCTCCGTCAACATGATCTTCTTCATGGGCGGGCCGCAGCTCGGGGAAGCGGAAGCGGGATTCGTGGCCTCCCTCTTCCGCTCGACCGCGTTGGGCGCCGCGTTCTCGATCGTGAGCGGCGGGATCGCGACGATCGTGGTCGCCGGCGTCGTGGCGCTCGCGGCGCCGATCGTCCGGGAATACGACCTCGAACGACATTTGCCCGCGATCGAGCCGGCCGGGGAGGGGCGCTAAGTCAGCGCTTCGCCGCGATCAGCCGTGCCGCGGCTTCTCTGGCCCGTCGCTTGCTTGAACCTCCGCTTCGACATCGACGCACTTTCCGGAAAGGAGACGAAAAGATGGAAGACCTCAACAAGTCCGCGGGCGAGAACGTTCCTTCGCCGGGTCCGATCGACGCGGGCGTCCGGCGCGCCGGCGGAGACGGGGAGATCGAAGGCTCGTCGATCTGGGAGGAGCTTCGGGCGAGAAGAGCGAAGGCCTCGCGTCGAATCGGCGAAGGATGGGAACGCGCTTCCGAGAGCGCGAAGGATTACACGGACGAGCATTCGGTCGGCGTGGCGCTCGGATCGCTCGGGGTCGGGATCGCGCTCGGAGTATTGATGGGAGTGCTGATCGGCAGGGACTGAAGCGGCCGGGAACCGCGCGGGCGGCATGCCGCCGGAAAAAGAACGAGCCGGGTTGGGCATTTCCGCTCCGCTCGGCGCACCGCCTGCCTCATCGTCCAAGGTGGACGGAAGCTCAACTCTCAAGACTCGGGGCGCGGCGAGCTCACGCGGATGCTTGTCGGCGGTCTCGGACGTCTCGGCTGCGGGCCCCTTCGCATCGCGGAGAGCTCTTGCCGAAGTAACCGAGGCAAGAGCTCTCCGCGATGCGGGGGCGGGAGCGTCGGCGAGGGGGTGACGGGTTCGCGGCCGAGTCGCTCGTTCGACGAGCCGTGAACCCGTCACGCGCTCCCGGTCCCCGAGCCAGCTCCCGCGACGGTTACCAGCCGGGAACCGGAATCGGGATCGGCACCCGCCGAATCACGAAATGGGGAAACGGGAACGCGATGAAGATGCGCCGCGTCCGATATCGCGGATACGGAGAGTAGCCGTCGTAGGCGTACGGCGGGTAATAGTCGTTGTAGGCATTCGGCGCGTAGCCGTAGCCGTACGAACGGTACGGCCGATATTCCCGGCGCCGGTAATTGTCCCGATACCGATTTCCGCCGTACCCGCGGCGACCGCCGTCGCGGTACCGGTCTCCGCGGCGATCTCCGCCCCGGTATCCGTTTCGATCGTTGCCCCGGTATCCCTCGTGCCGGGCGACGGTCGCGAAGGGATGCGAGGCTACCTGAGCCTCAGCCGGCCGGGATCCGAACGCGAGAAGCGCTCCGGTCACGACGGCGGCGAGAGCGAGTTTCCTTCTTCCTTCCATGACGAACCTCCGCGGGGGGAGATCGCAACGCGGATGCCACTCGCGACAGGTCCGAATGAGCGCGGAAGGCAATGAAAATAAGCAGCTTACGAATTCCGATTCGAAGGGACGGAATGCCGGCCTGTCCCGCCTACGAGCAACTCGACCTCGGAGGATGACATCCGCCCGACCCTCGCGCCGGCACGCGAGATGCACCCTCGGCCTCCCGTGAGAAGACTCCTCGTGCTTGCCGCCGTCGCGATTTCAATCGCGTGCGCGCGCACCGACGCGCGCCTCTCGAAGAGTGTCGAGAGGAAACTCGCCGCCGAAAGCATTCCGAAGGGAACGGTCACGGTCGGGTCGCGCGACCGGGTCGTCACGATCTCGGGCACGCTCGCGACCCCCGCGGCGAAGGACCAGGCGCTGCGAGCCGCGCGCGAGACGCCGGGAGTCCGTTCCGTGGTCGACGAGCTGCGGGTCGCGACGGGCCCGGGCGCGACGCCGGGAGCGGTGAGCACGACGGCGCCGACCTCGCTGACGGGCGACATGCCCGGCGGAGGACGGAGTCCCGCCGCCACGGCGCCGACCACCGCGGGAAGCACCGACGTCCCTCCGCCCCGCTGACGGCCCGCCCGGCTCCCCCGTTCGCATCACGACGAAGACGTTGAACGCCGGACCGGTCGGAGCGGGAGCCTTCCACCCCGCCGGTGAGGCGGCCGGAAAAGCCCGCATCGGGAGGACGACCGCACCGCCGTCGAAGACGCCGGCCGCGATCGGCGCGCCGTAGAAGTTCTGCGCGTTGCGGACCTCGTAGCGCTCGCCCTTCGCGAGGACGGAGGCGAGATTCGCGGCGACGGACGCCTTTCGCCCGGCGTTGAAGACGGTCACGATCGCGCGCCCTTTCTCGTACCGGTCGGGACGGACGAAGACGCCGTCCGTCGGCGTCTTCGTCCAGCGATTGCCCGGATACCGGCGGGGGTCGAGGTTCGCGAGATTCGCAAAGACGGTGTTGCCCGAGAAATCGACGACGCCGTTCTTCGGGTTCATCCGCACTTCGCCGTTGACGACGTGGTTGTCTTTCACGACGGCGCCGTCCACGCCCGCGCCGTACGGGTCGTATCCGAGGTTGATCTGCGTCCCGCGTCCGAAGCCCGAGAACCAGAGGAGGTTCCCGATGATCCGCGTGTTCTTCGCCACGCGTCCGCCGCCGACCAGGACGTTGTTGGCCGGGTCTCCCACCGGAGCTCCGTTCTCGAAGATCGTGTTCCCCTCGATGTCGAGGTTGTCGAGCCCCGCGGCGGCGCTCCCGTACGCCTGGATCCCGTTGTCGAAGTTCTCGAAGATGACGTTGTCCCGGATCGTCTTCGTCCCGGAGACGTTCTGGACGTAGATGCCGTGCCCGTGACCCCGGTCCGGCGCGGTCCACCCGTTGTAGTAGACGAGGCAGCCGGAGATCTCGAGATCCACGGCATCCTTTTCGAGCAGGACCGAGGCGAGGTCGTGGGCGACGAGGTCGATGAGCTTCAGCCCTTCGCCGGTCTCGCCGCTCGCGTCGGTCGCGAGAATCCCCCGCGGCACGTCGGTCGGATATGGGCCGTCCTGGCGCGAAACGCGCGCCGGCGCGGAGCTCGTCACCTCGAAGCCGCGGTACCAGGCGTTAACTCCCGACACGCGAAGCGTGCCGTCGATCGTCGCGCGGCCGCCCTCCTCTCCGCGGACGACGATCGGCGCGCCCCGGCGGCCGCGGAGCTTCGACCGGAACTCTCCGCGGTAGGTCCCGGGAACCAGGGTGATCGTGTCGCCCGGGCGCACGGCGCGCGGCTCCCCGAGCGCGGTCGCGAGATCCCACGGCCGCGCGCGGCTGCCGTCCCCGGAAGCGCTCCCGTTCGGGGCGGCGAAGAATTCGGAAGCCGGCGCCGCCGCGGCGGACGCGAGCGCCACGGCCGCGGCGAGCGCGCGAAGAGCGATGGTTTTCAGCGCCCGCCTCGGACTGCAATCGACGTGCCCCGCGGCCGGCGCCGTCCTCCGTCGCGCTAAGCGGGCCCTCGCTCGTCGGCCGGGCCCGACGGCGACAGGACCGGTCCGCTCGGCGCGGCTGTCGGCGCGGGGGGAGGAGCGGGCGACGGGTCGGGCGACGGCGTCGGGGGAGCGGGCGCGCTTCCCGGAGCGGGAGCGGACCCGACCGGAAGCAGGATGAACACGTTGAATTCCTCCGACGGAGAAGGCGCCGGCCAGCCGACGGGCGCCGCGACCGTCAGCCCGTGCATCGGGACCGCGATCGGCCTGCCGTCGTAGGTTCCGGAAGCCACGGGAGCGCCGTAGAAGTCGCGGGCGTTCCGAAGCTCCCATGCCTGCCCCGCCGCCAGGACGCCGGAGACGTCCGCGGGGACGAACGGCGCGCCGGAGCCGGCGTAGGCGACGATCGTCGCGCGCCCCGGCTCGTAGGCGTTCGGCCGGACGAAGGCGACCGTCGAGCCGGGGTGCGACCAGAGGTACTTGTTCTGCGGGAACTCAGCGGCGTCCCAGCCGAAAATCGAGGAGTAGATCGTGTTGCCGGTCATCACCGTCCCGGAGTTCGCGGCGTTCTGCTTGATGACACCGTTGACCAGGTGGTTTCCGGTGACGACGGCGCCGGACGAGCCGCGGCCGAAGTCCGCGTAGCCGAGGTCGATGTCGTTGCCGTTGCCCCACTGCGAGAAATACACGAAGTTGTCGGTCACGACCGGCCGGTGCGCGACGACGCCGCCGCCGATCGTGATGTCGTCGGCCGGGGAATTCACGATCTCGCCGTTGCCGAAGATCGTGTTGCCGTCGATCGTGATGTCGTCGAGGTAAGAGTTCTCGGTCCCGTAGACCTGGATCCCGTTGCAGAAGTTCTGGAAGATGACGTTGTCGCGGATCACCTTCGTCCCTTCGCGGTTCTGGACGTAGAGACCGTGCCCGTGCCCGCGGTCGGGCGCGTTCCACCCGTTGTCGGAAATGAGCGAGCCGTAGAACTCGACGTTCGTCGCCTCCTTCCAGAGGCCGACGTCCTGGACGTCGTGGATGACCAGGTTGATGAACTTCAGTCCGTCGCCGGTGCGGGACGACTGCTCCGTCTGGACGTTGCCGCGGCCGATGTCGGTCGGATTCGAGCCGGTCTGCGCGGAGACGCGGTTCGGATCGGAGCTCGTGATCTCGAACCCCCAGTACCAGGCGTACGAGCCGGCGATCGTGAAGATCGATTTCCAGCCGGAGTCGCCTCCGTCGATCGTCGCGCGTTCCCCGGGATACTGCCGGACGACGATCGGCGCGTCGGCGGTGCCGTTCAGATTCGCCGTGTACGTGCCGCGATAGGTTCCGCCCCGCAGCCAGATCGTGTCTCCGGGATGGACCGAAGACGGCTGCGCGAGCGCGGTCGCGAGGTCCCACGGATGATCGGCGTCGCCCGTAGCGCCGGGCGAGCCGTTCGGCGAGACGTAGAAGTCCGAGGCACCTGCCGCGACGGCGGCGGCGAGCGTCAGCAGAACGAGACCGAAAGTTTTCATGTCGGGGTTTCCTATGGGTTGATGAGGTGAGGGTTTTGCCGGCATCGGGCCGGCGGGATGACGAGGGAAAGGTTCGGAAACGGCGAATGATCTCGGACGAGTGGCTTGTCAAAGAGCTCCGATGATGTTTGGCGCGGGGTGGCTGCTGAGAGGCCGAGATGGTACTGCGCCGGCAGCGGGTCAGAAAGATGTTTTCTGCGAAATTAAATTTCACGCCAGGAAGCGCCGGATATACTGACCGCCCCGGATGACAGTTTCGGTCTTTCTCTTCGCCGCCACGCTCGCCGCCAAGGGGAATTCGCGGTTCCCCGCGGCCCCCGGACAGTGGGAGTTCACGACGACCTTCGCGATGGGGGGCCTCCCGGTCGCGCCTCCGCCGCGGATCGTCGAGCGCTGCGTGGACGGCGCGCCGGATCCCCCCGCTCTCCTCGCCGAAATCGGCGCTCCCGCGGACGACTGCAGGATCGACGGGTGGACGGCCGAGGGCCGCACCGTCCGGTGGAGCGGCGAGTGCGCGGGACGCTACCGCGGTTCCGGAGCCGGCCGGCTCGCGTTCGACGGCGATCGCGGCGAAGGAGAGTTCACGATCCAGGTCGAAGACGGGCGGGGAGCGAAGCACCCGGTCCGCTACCGGATCCAGGCGCGGCGGGATGGCGCGTGCCCGCCGTGAAGCGGTGCTGGGTCGGGGTCGACCTCGGGGGGACGAAGATCCTCGCCGGCGTCTTTTCCTCTTCCGGCCGATGGCTCGGCCGCCGCAAGCGCGCGACGCCGTTTGCGGCCGGAGGAAGAGCGCTCGTCGGCGCCATCGCGGAAGCGATCGACGGCGCCGTCGCCGACGCCGGCGTCCCGAGATCGTCGATCGCGGCGATCGGCCTCGGCAGTCCCGGCCCGCTCGACCCGGAGCGCGGCATGATCCTTCGGTCGCCTCATCTGGCGGTCCGAAGGCTCCCGATCGGGCCGGCAATCGCGAAGGCGTATTCCCGCCCCGTCGTCCTCGACAACGACGTTCACATGGCGCTGCGCGGCGAGTGGCGGATGGGCGCGGGAAAAGGGCTCCGAAACCTCGTCGGACTGTGGATCGGAACCGGCGTGGGCGGGTGCGTGATTTCCGGAGGGCGGGTGCTCACGGGAATCAACCGGAACGCCGGGGAGCTCGGCCACATGATCATCGACGCGCGACGGGCGCGGGCCGGAACCGACCGCGGGTCGCTCGAATGGGAGGCGTCCAAGAGCGGCATGACGCGGTGGCTGAAGAAGGAGATCCGCAAGGGCCGCACGACCGCGCTCGGCCGCCACGCCTTCCGGTCCGGACGCCTGCACAGCCGCGCCCTCGGCGACGCCTACCGCGAAGGAGACCGGCTCGCCGTCGAGGCGGTCGAACGATCGGCTCGGTACGTCGGGATCGCGATCGCCAATCTCTTCGACGCGCTCGCTCCCGAGGTCTTCATCCTGGGAGGGGGAGTCGTCGAGGACATCGGCGCCCCTTACGTTCGCCTCGCGCGGCAGGCCGCCCTGGCCCATGCGTTCTCGACCGAGCTCGCGAAGCCCCGCGTCGTCGCCTCGATTCTGAAGGACGCCGCCGGCGCGCTCGGCGCGGCGCTGGCGGCGAGGGAAGCCGCCCGATAAGCCGCCGAACGTGGACGCGGCGATCTGCTCGGGTCAGATGCTCGCATCTTTGATGCTCGGATTCTTCGAACAGGCTTCGGCGCGAGGGCTCGCAATGACGACCTCTCCAACAAATATGGGAGTGGTTCGACCGCCGACTTTCTAAAACAATGACGCGGAAATGAAATTCGGCCTCTCCCGCAGCGCCGGCGCAATCGCCGCCGCCGCGCTGATTCTGGCGCCGGCGGCGGTCTTCGGCCAGGGCGCGAACGCGACTCTGACCGGCCGCGTCAGCGACGAGAACGGCGCGGGGCTCCCCGGCGTCGCCGTGGCGGCGACGTCGCCCTCCACCGGCTTCTCCCGCGGCGACACGACGGGCCGGGGCGGGGCGTTCACGATCGCCTCGGTCCCCGCCGGCACGTACACCGTCACGTATGAGGTTTCCGGTTTCAAGACGATCGAACAGAAGAACGTCGAGCTGAACGTCGCCTCCACGCGGACGCTGGACGTCACGATGCAGGCCTCGCCGGGGGCCGAGATGATCATCGTTTCGACCGGGATCCCGCTCGTGCGGCCGGAGGCCGCGATCGGCGCCGTGGTTTCCCGGGAAGAGCTCCGGACCCTCCCTCTGGACGGGCGGCAATTCGCCGCCTTCGGCGCGCTGGCCCCCGGGACGCAGCTCTCGGTCAACGCCGACCCCACTCGGCCCGACCAGCTGACGATCTCCCTCGACGGCGGGAGCGGCCGCAACGTCAACGACGTCGTCGACGGCGGCGACAACACCGACGACACGATCGGCGGCCAGCTCCAGAACTATCCGCTCGAGGCCGTCCAGGAGTTTCACATCCAGACCCAGCAGTACAAGGCGGAATACGGCCGGTCGTCCGGCGGCGTGCTGAACGTCGCGACGAAGTCGGGGACGAACGACTTCCACGGCGGCGCGTTCGAGTACTTCCGCGACAAGAGCCTGAACTCGGAGACGGAGACCGAGAAGCAGTCGGGCAGCGGCAAGCCGGCCTACCGCCGCAACCAGTACGGCGCCTCTGTCGGCGGCCCGATCGTCAGGGACAAGGCGCATTTCTTCCTCACCGCCGAGCGGACCGAACGGAAGACGAACTATTCGGTCGACACGGAGGGCGCGCTTCCCCAGTTCGACGGCGTCGTGACGGAGCTCCCCTTCCGCGACGAGCTCGTCGCCGCCAAGGGAAGCGTCGACATCTCGGCCGACCAGTATCTCCAGGTGCGGTTCGGCTACCAGAAGAACACGAGCCAGTACGGAGCGAGCCCCCTGTTTTCGCCGGAATCGCTCGGCACCGTCGTCAACAAGTACACGTCGATCCTCGGCAGCCACCAGCTGCAGATCGGCCAGAGCGCGTTGAACGAGCTCCTGTTCCAGTACTCGAAGTTCGACAACGGCATCACGCCCGACTCGAGCCACCCGACGATCGATTTCCCGAACGGCGCCGTCGCGGGCCAGAACCCGAACACCCCGCAGCACACCGGCCAGACGAAGTACCAGTACAAGGAGGACTTCTCCTATTCGACCAACATCGGCCGGAGCAGCCACGACTTCAAGGCCGGGATCAACTACATCCACGAGCCGCGCCTCGGCGGCGACTTCTCGGCCGGGGTCGACTCGCCCCAGTACTTCATGTCGACCAATGACATCAACGGTCCCGTGGACGAAATCGTGCAGTATGCGGGCTTCAACGGCCAGAAGACGCCGGTCAACGAGTTCTCCGCGTACCTGCAGGACGACTGGCGGCCGAGCGCGCGGCTCACCGTCAATGTCGGCGTCCGGTACGACCTGTGGCTCGGCTATGACTTGAACGAGACCGGCAATCCGATCTACCAGACTCTCCATGCGCAGGCGACGTACAACGACGCGTCGTATTACGACGACTTCCGGAGCTTCGGCGGGAAGCTCGAGAACGACAAGAAGAACTGGGGCCCCCGGTTCGGCTTCTCGTACGATCTGACCGGCCAGTCGAAGACGTTCGTGCACGGCGGCTGGGGCATCTACTACGACTTCCCGTATACGAATGCGACGATCCTCTTCCCGTCGTCGGCCATTCAGTCCAATTACGGCGTCGTCTACGACGTCGTTCCTCCGCCCGATTTCCGGGTCGGTGATCCCCTGCCGCCGAATCCCGGCGGCGGAGGCCCGGCCGCGCCGAACGAAGTGGCTCTTCCCAGCGTGACGAAGACGCCGTTCACCCGGCAGGTCTCGCTCGGCATCTCTCACCAGGTGGCCGACTGGCTGGGCGTGAGCCTCGATCTCTCGAACATCCAGTATCGGGACATCCCGTACCGGTTCCGCGGCAACCCGAGGGTCGACGGCGGCGACCGCCGGTTCCCCGATTTCGGCAGCTTCCGGATCTGGATCGGCGGCGGGAAGGCCGATTACAACGGCGCGAACCTTTCCTTCAACGCGCGGCTCTCCGACAAGCTCCGTCTGCAGGGCTTCTACACGCTCTCCCGGATCACGGGCAACGTCCTGCGCGGCGCGGACGAGTTCCGCCTGACCGCGACCGACTACCAGCCCGATCTCGGCGGCGGCCGGCGCGACGTTTCGATCAACCCGCTCGATCCGCAATGCCGCGGCGCCTGCTACGGACCGCTCGACACCGACGCCCGGCACAAGGTGACGTTCGCCGCGACCTATTCGGCGCCGTGGGGGATCAACGTCTCCGGCGTCTTCCGGTATCGCTCGGCGACACCGGTGATGATCTTCACGGGAACCGACCCGAACAACGACGGCTATCCGCTCGACCTCCCGGCCGGCGTCTCCCACGTCAACGCCGGGCGCGGCGATTCCTTCGAGCAGACGGACCTGTCGTTCTCCAAGGAATTCGACCTGACGCACGGCATCGGGATCGAGGTCGTCGCCCAGGTCTTCAACGTCTTCAACGCGAAGAACCCCGCGGCGTACCGCGGAAACGTCGACGTTCCCGACGCGGATCTCCAGCCGGCCGCTTTCGCCGGCGACCCCGCGCAGGGCGAGCAGCGGTTGCTTCAGCTCGGGGCGCGTCTCCACTTCTAGGATTTCGGAATCTCGCAGCGCTCCGGGGCGAAAGCCCCGGAGGCCTCCTCTTCTTCTTCAGGCGGTCCGATCCGGCGCGACGATTTCAGGATCCGGAGGGTTCTCGGCCCTGGCCGGCCGCCACGCCTCGTCCCCCGCTTCCGGCCCGCGCTGCCTGCCAGGCCGCTTCGGCCTCTCGTCGCTCCGAGTGCCATTCGGGAAGCTTGGCTCTGGCGATGGCGACGGCTTCTCCGAGAAGGGGCTCGGCCTCCGCGGGTCGCCCGAGATCCAGGAGGGCCGAGCCGAGTGCGGTCAGCGTGGGGATCAGGACGGGGTGCGCCGGCGGGAGCGCCTTTCGCTGGATCGCGGGGCCCGGCGCAGAACGAACTCGGCCGAGCGCGGACCCTCCAATACTCGCTTTGTCCGAGCGATATCGACGAGGACGACCGCGATTTCCGAATGGTTCTCGTCGATGAACATCCTTCGCCAGATTTCGAGCGACCGCTCGAGCAACGGCAGAGCCTCCTGCGGCCGTCCTTCGGCCAGGAGAAAGCGTCCCTCGTATTGGAGGGGCGGGGCGATCCTCCTGTGCGAGGGACCCAGAGTCCGTTCGATCGTCTCGATCGAACGGCGGACGAGCTCTCGCGCACGAGCCCGGTCGCCCATGGCGAAGCGGAGCTCCCCAGCTCGCCGAGAGTGAATGCGACGCCGCTGTTGTCCTTGCCGAAAGCGTTCTCTTCGATCGCGAGGGCCTGTTCGAAGAGGGGAAGAGCCCGGGCGAACTCCTCCCGGTCCCGCAGGACACTCGCCAGGTTGAGCAGCGTCACGTCCACCTGAACGTCGACCTTTCCCTCCGCCCGGACTCCGATGGCGAGGGCGCGCTCGAGAAGACCTTGCTCGCGTTCATAGTTGCCGAGGGAATGCTCGACGTCCGCCAGGTTCGTGAGCCCGGCCGTCTCGCCCAGGCCGGTCCCCGGCGCCTGGTTGAAAATCCGCTCGGCGACGAAAATCTCGCCCGAGGCTCGGCCTGACCAACGCTCTCGGCGCCGCGCGGTCCTACAAGGACTTCGAGGTCGTCCGCGAAAACCCGCTCTTCGTTCCCGACGGCCCGGACGACCGCCATTTCGCCTCCTACGCCCCCGAGATCCAGCGGCGCCTCGTTGCGACCGGGATTTACAACGCCGACGACACGGTCAACCTCGAGACGGCGAAGCGGATGGGGTGGGACCGGAGCTGGGCCGACGCCGGCGACCCGGCGCCCGATCGCTGATGTGGAGACGAGCCCCTGCTCGAGGGCTTCAGCTCGCGGCGCGCTCCCACTTCCAGGTTTTCTGTGGGGATTCCTGCGCCCGGGGCCTTTTTTTGCGCGCCGTTCCGCCGTTACCCGGCGCTCGTCAGGCGCGGCCGACGAGCTCGGCGAGGGAGCGGTCCTCGTGGAGGCCGCCGATCGCCTTCGCGAGGAGCGGCGCAATCGTCACGACTTCGAGCCGCGGAACCGACGCGGCCCGGGGAAGCGTATCCGCGACGATCAATCTCGCGCCGGCAGCCGCCGCGAGCCGCTCCGGCGCTCCCGCGACGAACAGCCCGTGCGTGGCCACGACCGCCGCGACGGAGGCCGCGCCCGCCGTTTCGAGCGCCCGCGCGGCCGCTTCGATCGTGGCGCCGGTCGAGATCATGTCGTCCACGATCACCGCCTGGCGCCCCGCCACGTCGCCGGTGACCCCGCGGGCGGCGACTTCGCGCCCGCTCAGACGCGTCTTGTGCACGATCGCGGCGGGGGCGTTCAGCAGCCGCGCATAGCGGTCGGCGAGCTTCGCCGCGCCGAGATCGGGGGCGACGACGACGAGCCGGGAGGCCGAGGCCCACGCCTGGAGAGGGTCGGCGAGGAGAGCCACCGCGGTGAGATGCTCGAGAGGAATGGAAAAGAATCCCTCGAGCGCCGCGCTGTGGAGGTCGACCGCGACGATCCGGTCGAAGCCGCTCTCGCACACGAGATCGGCGATCAACCGCGCGCTCACCGGCTCCCGGCCCGCCGCCCTCCGGTCCTGCCGCGCGTAGCCGAAGTACGGGACGACCGCGGTCAGGCGCGCGGCGCCGGAGCGCCGGCAAGCATCGGCGAGAAGCAGCAGCTCGAACAGGTTCGCTTCGACCGGCGGACCGGTGGACTGGAGCAGATAGACGTCCTTTCCGCGGACGCTGTCGGTGATCCGGACATGGCACTCGCCGTCGGGGAATCGCTCGAGCTCCCGGTTCCCGAGCGGCGCGCCGAGCAGCCGGGCGACGTCTTCGGCCAGAGGAAGGTCGCTCGTTCCGGCGATCAGGGCGAGGTCCATCGGGGAGGGCTCCGCCTATTTCGCCGCGGCGCGGTGCGCCGCGAACTCGTCGAGGATCCGTTCGACTTCCGCATCCTCCGTCGCGGCGAAATCGCGGTAGAAATACCCGACGGCGGCGAACGGCTCCGGAGTATTGGGACAGACCACCTCGTCGGCTTCATTCCGCAGCGCCGCGCACGTCTCCGCCGCCCCGACCGGAGCCGCGATGACGAGCTTCGCCGGACCCGCCTTGCGGACCGAGCGCGCCGCCGCGCGCATCGTCGCGCCCGTGGCGAGCCCGTCGTCCACGAGCAGAACGACCCGTCCGCGGAGGTCGAGGGGGACGCGCCCGCGCCGGAAACGCGCTTCGCGCCGGCGCGCCTCCGCGATCTGCTCGCGTCGAACGCCCGCCAGATACGCGTCGGAGACCCGCAGATCCGCGACGAGCTCCGCGTTGACGAACTCGCCGCCGTTGGCCGTGACGGCTCCGATCGCGAGCTCTTCCTGTCCGGGCGCGCCGAGCTTCCGGGCCACCACGACGTCGAGCTCGGCACCGAGGGCACGGGCGACCTCCGCGGCGACCGGCACGCCGCCGCGGGGAATTCCGAGGACGAGGACGTCTTCTCCGCGGTAGCGGGAAAGATGCCGAACGAGCGATCGGCCGGCGTCCTTTCGATCCTCGAAGGGAATGCCGTCAGAGCCGTTCATCGACTCTCCTTTCGCGCCGGGGGCGGAATCGGCGCCGGATCAGACGCCGGCGGAGGACCTCTCCCGGGACGGCCGCTCCCACCACGGGTGCGTTGCGGCGCCGGCGCGCCGAAGCGGACGAAGACCCAGCCAGGCCAGGCGCCCCGCGATCTCCTCGGACGCGACGGGCACCGCGGCGCGGAGAGCCGGGGTGAGCCCGATCCCGGTGGCGACCGTGCCGGCGACGACGCCGACGAGCGTCACCTGCCGCGGCGCGCATCCCGCGAAATCGAGCGAGAACAGCGCCTCGGCGAGGCCGGGATCGTGCGGCGAGACGCGCGCCTGAGGGCCGCGCGACAGGAGCTGGCCCCGCGAGTAGACCTTGAGCGTCCCGGGAGGCTCGTCTCCCTTGACCGTGTCGACGAGGATCACGGCCTCGGCATCGGCGAGATAGGGCGTGAGATCGAGCCCCGGCGTCCCCACGTCGACGACGGAAACGCCTTCCGGAAACTCCCACCGGGCGAGCAGGTCCTCGATCACCCAGGGACCCAGGGCAT
This sequence comes from Thermoanaerobaculia bacterium, assembly GCA_035260525.1. Classification (NCBI taxonomy): domain Bacteria; kingdom Pseudomonadati; phylum Acidobacteriota; class Thermoanaerobaculia; species Thermoanaerobaculia bacterium. The sequence continues at coordinate 17,814 of DATFVB010000042.1, read as the reverse complement.
CGTCGCCCATCAGGACATTGCCGAGGCCGAGGACGCGAACCGGTGCGAGGCTCCCGGTCACAGCGCTTTCACGCGCGCGATCTCGTTCCCCTTCGGATCGAACGTATGGACCGCGCACGCGAGGCACGGATCGAAGGAATGGATCGTCCGAAGCACCTCGAGCGGGAGCTCGGCGTTGGCGACCGGGTTCCCGACGAGCGAGGCCTCGTACGGTCCCGGCTGATTCTGCGCATCGCGCGGGCCGGCGTTCCACGTCGAGGGGACGACGGCCTGGTAGTTGGCGATCTTCCCGTCCTGGATGACGATCCAGTGCGAGAGCGTGCCGCGGGGCGCCTCGTGAAAGCCGAAGCCGCGCTGCTCCCCCTTCGGGAAGACCGGCGGGTTGAAGATCGTCGTGTCGCCCTTGCCGATGTTGGCGGCGAGGAGTCCCCAGTGCTTCTTGGCGGTTTCGGAGATGACGCACGTGCGGATCATCCGGGCGGCGTGCCGGCCGAGCGTCGAGTGGAGCACCGCGGGCGTGAGCTTCGTCTTCGCGACCGCGCCGGCCGTCTCGAGCGTCTTGTCCGCCCAGCGCTTCGTCGGCTCGTGGCCGATCGCGTAGCCCACGAGGACCTGAGCCAGCGGCCCGACCTGCATCACTTTCCCCTGGAAACGCGGCGACTTGACCCACGAGTATTTCTTCGCATCGTCGTAGGTCGTGTACTTCGGCTCGGTCGTCTCCTCGTAGGGATGCTTCGACCAGTCGCCGTCGTACCAGGAGTGCGCGATCGATTCGCTGACGTTCTCCTTGAAGTACGGATCCTCGAACGACTTGATCTCGCGCACGTGCGCGAGGTCGCCGTTGAAGATCGTCCCGCCGGGAAGGTCGAACTTCGTTCCCTTCGTGTCGAGCGGGAGGTCGGGGACGGCGAGGTAATTCGTGACGCCGGCGCCGTAGCCCAGCCACTCCGGATACATCCCGGCGACCGCGCAGACGTCCACGAAATACACCTGCTCGATGAACTTCGAGATGTCGTCGAGGATGTCCTTGGCCATGAACAGCTTGTTCATGTTGAGCGCGGAGTCGCTGTCGAGGTTGATCGCGTTGGCGACGCCCCCCACGGCGAGGTTCTGGATGTTCGGGGTCTTGCCCCCGAGCAGCGCGACGATCTGGTTGACCTTGCGCTGGTACTCGAGCGCCTGGAGGTAGTGCGCGACCGCGAGGAGGTTCACTTCCGGCGGGAGCTTCATCGCGGGGTGGCCCCAGTAGCCGTTCGTGAAGATGCCGAGCTGGCCGGCCTCGACGAACCCCTTGACCTTGTCCTGCACGGCTTTCATCTGCTGCTTGCTGTTGCCCGGCCACGGCGAGAGGGATTCGGCCAGGGCCGAGGTCTTCGCCGGGTCGGCCTTCAGCGCCGAGACGACGTCCACCCAGTCGAGCGCGGAGAGATGGTAGAAGTGGACGATGTGATCGTGCATCGCGTGGGCCATCACGATCAGGTTCCGGATGTACTGGGCGTTCAACGGCACTTCCATCCCGAGCGCGTTCTCGACCGTGCGCACCGACGCGATCGCGTGGACGGTCGTGCACACGCCGCAGAAGCGCTGCGTGAACATCCAGGCGTCGCGCGGGTCGCGCCCCTGGAGGATCGTCTCGATTCCGCGGAACATCTGCCCCGAGGACCAGGCTTTCTGAACCTTTCCCCCGTCGACCTCGCAGTCGATGCGGAGGTGACCCTCGATGCGAGTGACCGGATCCACCACGATTCGTTGCGACATTGCTGACCTCTATCCCTGAACGGCGGGCCGCGGCGCGCCGCTCAAAATCGGAAAACGCTTCACGATCACGATGTAGGCGAGAACCTCGAACGCGACGATCCCGACCGTCGTGAGCGTCTCGAGAACGCTCGGGAAGTACGCGTATTGGACCCCCGGATGGAAGGCCAGCAGGAACGTGTCGAACCGGTAGAGGCCCCCCGCCGTCATCATGAGCATCGCGGCGCGGAAGAGGTTGCCCGGGTCGAGCCGCTGCGTCTCGCGGCGCAGCATGAAGACCGGCGCGAGGAAGAAGATCGTCTCGAGCCAGAAGAGGAGGGCGTGACGGTCGGGAGTGAAGACGAGGCCGAGCCGCCCGCGCAGCGCCAGGTCGAGGACGCGGAGAACCGTGAACACGAGGAGGATCGGGATCATCGCCTTCGCGAGCCCGGCGAGCATCCGCGATTCGCGCGGCCGGTGGAACGCGCGGGACGAGAGCGTAGACTCGAAGACGACGGCCGCGAATCCCATCCCGACGCAGGAGATCAGGAACAGGAGCGGCAGGAGCGGCGTGGACCAGAGCGCATGGAGCTTCTTCCCCGTGAGCAGCATCAGGCTCCCGAGCGACGACTGGTGCATCGTCGGCAGGAGCAGCCCGAGCGCGATGATCCACGGCATCGCCTTCTTGAGCGGCGGAAGGATCGCCTTCGACGCGCGCTGCAGGAAGCTCGGCGGGCCCTCCTCGAATTTCTCGAGGAAGGCGGGCGAGACCTCGATCCAGCAGACGAGGACGTACGCCATCACGCAGAGTGCAACCTCGAAGAGCACCGAGTGGAGGTTCCAGTGCCGGAACCAGAGCGGCACGCGGTAGAGGAGCCAGCCCCGCCCCACGTCGACGAAGATCGAGAGGCCCGCCATGCTGTAGCCGAGCGCGCTCGTGAGCAGCGCCGGCCGGATCATCGGGTGGTACTGCCCGCGGTTGACGATGTAGATCAGGATTGCCAGCGCGTAGCCGCCGCAGGCGAGCGCCGTGCCGGTGACGACGTCGAACGCGATCCAGATCCCCCACGGGTAGCCATTGGAGAGCGCGGTCGAGGCGCCGAGGCCGACCGCGAAGCGGTAGACGACCGCGAGGGCTCCGATCGCGGCGAAGATCGCCATGAGCTTGACCGTCGGAGTGAGAAGGGGGCCGCCGACGGGCTCCGGCCGGGAAACGGTTCCGGCGCTCATGCGTCACCTCGCGGAGTCTTGTCCGACTCCCCGCCGCCCGCGCGCCGGTTCCGGAAGACCGCGAGGCCGAGGAGCCCGTAGAGGGCGACCGGGCCGATGAAGCCCTTGTAGAGGCCCTGCTGGATCGACTGCTGCGTCTCGGGGACCGGCTGCGTCCCGAGGTCCGGAAGCCCGAGCTTCTCGAGCGGGACGTGCGAGAGGTACAGCACCTGCGTCCCTCCCGCGTCGACCTCGCCGAACACCCGCGGAGAATCGCCTTCGTGGTAGCCCTTGTAGCGGTCGGGGTGCGCCGCGATCCGGCGCTTCGCCTCGGCGAGCAGCTCGTCGCGACGCCCGGAGATCACCGCGGCGCGGGGGCAGACCTCGGCGCAGGCGGCGCCTTCACCCTTCGGGAAACGGGTGAACCCGTCGGCGCCGCGGACGGGCGCGCTCTTGGCGCGGTGGGCGCACATCTCGCACTTGACCATCAGCGGTGCGAGCGACGTCCATTCGAACTTCGGGACGTTGAAGGGACAGGCCATCTGGCAGTAGCGGCAGCCGGAGCAGAGCTCGGGCTTGTACGTGACCATCCCGTACTCGCGCTTGCCGAGCGCGCCGATCATGCAGGCATTGACGCACGCGGGGTCGACGCAATGCATGCACTGCGCCTTGAAATACGAGCGCTCGAATCCGTCCTCGCTCTTGTAGAGCTTGATGACGTTCTTCGTCTGGCCGTTCAGATCGCTCGGGGCGTCCCACAGCGGCGAATAGGTCGTGTCCGGTTTCTTTCCGTTGGCCTCGCGGCAGGCGACGACGCACGTCTTGCATCCGATGCAGAGCGTCGTGTCGTAGAGGAGGCCCATCGCGTCGGCGGGAAGAGCGGGACGCACGCGCGCCTCGGAGACCCCCTCCGTGGCGGCGACGGCCGCGCCCGCCGCGGCGAGGCCCTTGAACAGGGATCGTCGATCGACGGACATCTCAGGCCTCCTTTCCGGGGCCCTTCTCCTCGGGGGGCGCCTCGCCGAGCCGGCGGGAAGCCATGAGCCCCGCGCCGACGAGCGCGCCGCCGATCACGCCGGCGACGCCGGTCGCGACCGGGCTCACTCGCCCTTCCTTCGCATGGATCGGCGGATACGTGTCGGGCGGCGTCGGCCGCTCGATGTCGACCGTCGTATGCATCGGCACGCGGAACGCGAGCGTCTGCTCCGTGCACCCGTAGCAGGGATGGCCGATGCCGATCGGCCAAGCGTCGGCGACTTCGCCGAAATGGAGCACCGAACAGTTGGCGTGCGTCTCGGGGCCTTTGCAGCCGAGCTTGTACAGGCACCAGCCCTGCCGGTGGCCGTTGTCGCCGTATTGTTCGGCGAAGCGTCCGGCGTCGAAGTGAGCGCGGCGGGGGCAGTGCTCGTGGATCGTGCGGGCGTAGGCGAACTTCGGGCGCCCTTTCGCGTCGAGCTCCGGGAGGGTCCCGAACGTCGCGAACTGGAGCACCGTTCCGAGGAGGTTGTACGGGTTGGCCGGGCAGCCGGGGATCGTGACGACCGTCTTCCCCTTCAGGATCTCGGGCGCGCCCGTCGCGCCGGTCGGGTTCGGGTCCGCCGACGGGATGCCGCCCCACGACGCGCACGAGCCGATCGCGATGATCGCGCCCGCTTTGGCGGAGACCTCGCGAACGATATCGAGCGCGGTGCGTCCGCCGATCTGGCAGTAGATCCCGTTTTCCTTGACCGGAATCGCGCCCTCGATGACGACGACGTACTTGCCCGCGTTGTCCTTCATCGCCTTGCGCAGCGCGGCCTCGGCCTGGTGGCCCGCCGCGGCGAACAGCGTCTCGTGATAGTCGAGCGAGACGAGATCCAGGATCAGGTCCGCGACCGCCGGGTGCGAGGTGCGCAGGAGCGACTCGGTGCATCCCGTGCATTCCTGGAAGTGCAGCCAGATCACGGAGGGTTTCAGCTTCTTCGCCTGGATCGCTTTGGCGACCTTCGCCGCCGCCGCGTAGGGCATCCCGACGGCCGCCAGGGCCATCGTGCACACGCGGATGAAATCGCGGCGGTCCACGCGGGCCTTCCGCTCGGTCCTGAGCTCCACGTCCGTCGACGACATACCGACCTCCTGCGAGCGGATCGTTCGAAAGTTCCGCTTCGTTTGCTGTCGTTGAACGATGGTCCCGTGCGCGCTTTGCTCCAAAATGCAAATTCATCATTTCCAATCGGCGCAAACGAAGCATTCGGATCACGGACGCAATGCGCTCGAACGAAGCATTTGCATCACGCCGGTGAGACGGCGGGCTCGCATACTTCTCCGGAATGCGGCGCGCGGGGGGAAAGAGCTGATGCACGAGACCGGCCTCGCCATCGAGGCCCACAAGATCGCCCGCGCCGCGGCGGACGCCCGGCGAGGCGGCGCAATCGAATCGGTCACGCTCGTCGTCGGAGAGCTCTCGGCGGTCGAGCCGGAGCTCCTCGCGTTCGCGTGGGAGGCGGTCGTCTCCGGAACCCCGGACGCCGGCGCGCGCCTCGTCGTCGAGTGGCGGCGGGCGTCGCAGCATTGCGCCGCGTGCGGCGACATCGCCGAGCGCGCCGCCGGGAGCTGGCTGCGCCTCTGCCCGCGCTGCGGCGGTCCGCTCGCGGTGACGGGAGGCGACGAGCTCGACGTGCGGAGCGTCGTGTTTTGCGAAGGAGGAGACGCATGACCGAGATCGACGTCCGCCAGAAGGTGCTCGCCGCCAACGCGGCGGCCGCCGCGGGACTGCGCAGCGCGTTCCGCGATACCGGCACGCTCGTCGTCAACCTGATCTCCTCTCCCGGGTCGGGCAAGACGACGCTTCTCGAGGCGACGGCGGGCGCGCTCCGCGGCCGCTTCCGCCTCGGAGCGCTCGACGGCGACATCGCGACGGAACGCGATGCGGAGCGTCTGCGCCGGCAGGGCATCCCCGCCCGGCAGATCCTGACGGGCGGCGCCTGCCACCTCGACGCGCGCCAGATCGAGAAGGCGCTCTCGGACGAAGACGGGCGGCTTTCGGCGCTCGACATCCTCTTCATCGAGAACGTCGGGAACCTGATCTGCCCGACGTCCTACGACCTCGGCGAGGACTTCAAGGTCGCGCTCCTTTCCGTCGCCGAGGGAGACGACAAGCCGTTCAAGTACCCCGCGATCTTCGCGCGCGCGGCGGTCACGGTCGTCACGAAGGCCGACCTCCTCGCGCACGTCGATTTCGACCTCGACGCCGTCCGCAGCCAGGTAGCCGCATTGAATCCCTCCGGGAAGCTCCTCGTCACGTCCTCGCGGACGGGCGCGGGCCTGGAAGCGTGGTACGCGCTCCTGGCCAACGCGCTCGCCGACAAGCGCGCCGCGCAAGTTCTCGCTTTGCGATGAAGGACGGCGGCCGCGCCGCCCGGGGCACACCCATCGACCGCCCGGGAGGCCTGGGCCGCCGCGAGGTCCTCGGCGCGGCGGCCGCCCTGATCGCGGCCGGGCTCCTCCCGGCCGGATGCACGCGGGGCGCGGCGGCGCTGCTCGAGTCCGGGCAAGTGTCGGTCCCGTCGGGCGATCTCGCCGGCGGGCGGCGCGTCACGATCACGGTCCGGAACAACCCGGTCGAGGTCTTCCGCGACGCGAGCGGCGTGACCGCGCGGCTCCTGCGCTGCACACACTCGGGATGCGTCGTGAAGTGGAAGCCGGAATCGCGGACGTACTCATGCCCCTGCCACGACGGCCATTTCGACGAGGACGGGAAGGTTCTGGCCGGGCCGCCCCCCGGTCCGCTTCGCGGGGTGCCGGTCAGGGTTCAACCCGATCGCATCATCGTCGGCTGACGGCCGGCGCGGACCATAGGGGTCGTTATACAGGTCCGTGCGACCCGCCCGCGGTCTTAACGTACGTTCTCAGTACGCCTCGCCCGCGGGCGGGTCGCACGGACCCGTCTTCCAACCCCTCTGGCCGCGCCTGATCGCTTGGGCAACTGAAACTCGCAAACCTCCATTGCGCATGCTTCGGGCCATGCCCAGCCGGTCTCGAAATGCTCGCGTTTTGCGTGAGCGATTTGCGCAGATTGATGCATTCACACCTCCCCGCCGGAGGCCCCCGCCGCCTACCGTGAGACCACCGTGAGCGAGTCCGGAATTCGCATCGAGATCCGGGGAACCGTCCAGGGCGTCGGCTTCCGTCCCTGGGTCTGGAGGCTCGCCCGGGAGAACGGCATCGCGGGGCGCGTCTCCAACGATTCGCGCGGCGTGACGATCGACGCCTTCGGAGGCGAGTCGGCGCTCGAGAGCTTCCTGCGCGGGCTGCGCGTCGCGCCGCCCCCGGCCGCCGAGATCCGCGAGCTCGAATCGCGGCCGATCCCGGTCGAGACGGTCCGGGACTTCGTCATCGTCGCGAGCCGCGCGACGGAAGGGCTCCGCGTCTCGATTCCGCCGGACCTCGCGACCTGCAACGACTGCCTCCGGGAGATCTTCGATCCGGGCAACCGCCGCTTTCGGTATGCGTTCACGAACTGCACCCACTGCGGGCCGCGCTTCACGATCGCGCGCGAAGTTCCCTACGACCGGCCCGCCACGACGATGGCCGCGTTCCCGATGTGCCCGGACTGCCGGCGCGAATACGAGGACCCCGCGGACCGCCGCTTTCACGCGCAGCCCAACGCCTGTCCCGCCTGCGGGCCGAAGCTCCGGCTCGTCTCTCACGACGGAGGCCGCGTTCGCGGGACGGACCCGATCGACGGCGCGGTCTCGATCCTGCGCGCCGGCGGCACCGTCGCCGTCAAAGGCCTCGGAGGGTTCCACCTCGCATGCGACGCGCGGTCCTCCGAAGCGGTCGAGCGCCTGCGCCGCCGCAAACGCCGCGAGGAGAAGCCGTTCGCGGTGATGGTGCGGACGCTTGCCGACGCCGAGTCGCTCGCGGTCCTCTCCGACGAAGAACGGGCGCTCCTTTCCTCGGTCGAGCGGCCGATCGTCCTCGTCGAGCGGCGCGCGGGCGCGCGGCTCGCGCCCGAGGTCTCGCCCGACAATCCGCTCGTCGGCCTGATCCTCGCGTACACGCCGCTCCACCATCTGCTCCTCGACGCCGCCGCCACCCCGCTCGTGATGACGTCGGGAAACCTGTCGGAGGAGCCGATCGCGTGCGGAAACGAGGAGGCGCTCGCGCGTCTCTCGCGCATCGCCGACGCGTTCCTCCTCCACGACCGCGACATCGCCTCCCGATGCGACGACTCGGTCGCGCGCATCGTCGGCGGCGGCCCCGTGCTGCTGCGCCGGTCGCGCGGATGGGTCCCGCGCGCGGTTCCCGTTTCCGTCCCCTTCCCCGAGCCGGTGCTCGCCTGCGGCGGGCACCTCAAGAACACGTTCTGCATCGGCCTCGGCGAATCGGCGTATCTGGGCCCTCACATCGGCGACCTCGAGAACCTGGAGACGCTCGCCGCGTTCGAGGAGGCGATCGCTCGCATGGAGCGATTCCTTCGCGTCGAGCCGGCGATCGTCGCGCACGACCTTCATCCGGAATACGTCTCGACGGCGTACGCGCGGGAGCGGAAGGGGCGAAAGATCGCCGTCCAGCACCACCACGCGCACGTCGCGAGCGCGATGGCCGAGCACGGCCTCGATCGCGCGATCGGAATCGCGTACGACGGAACGGGCTACGGGACCGACGGAACCGCCTGGGGCGGCGAGCTGCTCGTCGCGACCCCCGCCGGCTACGACCGCGTCGCGACGTGGCGCCCCGTCGCGCTCGCCGGGGGCGAGGCGGCGATCCGCGAGCCCTGGCGGGTCGCGCTCGCGCTGCTCGAGGACGCCTTCCCGGAGGGCGCGCCGATCGACCGTCTTCCGCTCTTCCAGCGCCTCGGCTCGCGCTCGGTCGACACGGTCCGGAAGATGCTCGGCGCGAAGATCCACACGCCGCTCGCGCGGGGCGTCGGAAGGTATTTCGACGGGTTCGGCGCGCTCTTCCTGGCCCGTCCGGCCGCGCGGCACGAGGGACAGGTCGCGCTCGCGTGGAACTTCGCCGCCGACCCGGCCGAGAGACGCGCTTATCCGTTCGCCATCGCCCGCGCCTCGACGCCGTGGGAGCTCGACTTCCGACCGGCCGTCCGTGCGGCGGTCGCGGAATTCCTCGCGGGCGCGGATGCTTCGGCGATCTCCGGACGCTTCCACGAGACGGTCGCCTCCGCGACCGCGGCGCTCGTTCGTCACGCCGTCGAGATCGCGAAGGACCTTCCGGTCGTCGCGACCGGAGGATGCTTCCAGAACGCGCTGCTCGCCGAGCGAGTCGCCGAGCACGTCGGCCGCCTCGGGCTCCGCGTCCTTCTCCAGCGCCGCGTGCCGCCGGGCGACGGCGGTCTCGCGCTCGGCCAGGCCGTCGTGGCGGCGGCCCAGTGCGCGAAAGGCGCGGCCGCCGCAAGCGGCGCAAGAACAGTCGCCGCGCCAAGCGGCGCAAGAACAGTCGCCGCCGCAAGCGGCGCAAGAACACTCGCCGCGGCAAGCAGCGCAAGAACAGCCACCGCGCCAAGCAGCGCGAATGGAGATGCTCTCCAGCTCGTTCCCTCGGGAGGTGAATGATGTGCCTCGGAGTTCCCGGCAAAGTGATCTCGGTCGACGGGGCGTTTGCGATCGTCGACTTCTGGGGCGTCCGGCGCCAGGTCTCGCTCGACATCGTCGACGAGCCGGTCCAGCCGGGCGACTACATCCTGAACCACGTCGGCTTCGCGATCCGCCGGATCCCGCAGGAGGACATCGGCCAGACGCTGTCGCTCTACGAGAATCTCCTGAAGGAAGCGGGGGCGGACGACCTGATGGCCGCGGACGTGCGCGGCGAGATCGCCGGAACGGGAAGCGGCAATGGCTGATCCCGCAGGCGCTCCCTCGGCGGGCCCCCCCCGGTCGTCCGAGGACGCGCGGCTCGACGCCGCGATCCGCCAGCTCAAGTTCCGCGACCCGGCGACGGCGCGGAAGCTCTCGGAGACGATCGCGCGCGTCACGAAGGAGATCGGCCGCTCCCCCGTGTCCGTCATGCACGTCTGCGGCAGCCACGAGCAGGCGATCGCGAAGTTCGGTCTCCGCGCGACGTTCCCGAGGGACTTGAACGTCATCATGGGGCCGGGATGCCCCGTCTGCATCACGGACATGCCGGAAGTCGACGAAGGCGTCGCGCTCGCGCGGCAGGGAGTGCTCATCGCCTCCTACGGCGACATGCTGAAGGTGCGCGGGACGGTCCAGTCCTTGAACGACGCGCAGGCCGACGGCGCCGACGTCGCGGTCGTCTACAGCGCGAGCCAGGCGGTGGATCTCGCCCGCTCGACCGACCGCGAGGTCGTCTTCTTCGCGACCGGCTTCGAGACGACGGCCGTCGCGACCGCCGCCGTCATCCGCGGCAACCCGCCGAAGAACTTCTCCGTGCTCTCGGCGCACAAGTACATCCCGCCGGTCATGGAGATCGTCGCCGAGATGCCGGAAAACCGCGTCGAGGGATTCCTCGCGGCGGGGCACGCGGCGACGATCACCGGCTGGGGGATCTTCGAGGCCTTCGCGGAGAAGCACCGGCTTCCGGTCGTCGTCGCCGGGTTCGAGCCGCTGGACATCCTCGCCGGCCTCGCGCGCCTGGTCGAGCTCGTCCGCGACCGCGAGCCGAAGGTCGTCAACATGTTCCCGCGCTGCGTCACGAAGGAAGGGAACCGGCGCGCGCAGGAGGAGCTCTGGAGCGTGTTCCGCCCCGTCGGCGGGCGGTGGCGCGGCATCGCGCACGTCCCGAACGGGAACCTGCGCCTGCGCGACGAATGGGCGCACCTGGACGCCCGACGGCGCTTCACGATCGACCTCTCCTCGCTCTGGGACTACGCGCCGCCGACGCTCGCGGCCGACTGCATCTGCGGCAACATCATGTCGGGGATCGCTTCGCCCGTTAACTGCAAGCTCTTCGGGAAGGAGTGCGTGCCCGACACGCCCGTCGGCGCGTGCATGGTGTCTTCCGAAGGCACCTGCAAGATCTGGCACCAGTACGGCGGTCATCCCGACCTGGGGACGCTATGAAGAACGCGAGCCTCGGCGGCTCGACGAAAACCGGGCTGGCATTGCTCGACGACCGCGTCACGCTCAAGCAGGGCGCCGGCGGCCGCGCGATGCGGGCGCTGATCGAGGACGTGTTCCTCGAAGGCGCCCCGCGGCTCTCGGACAAGGACGTCGGGCCGCTCGCGATGGACGACGGGGCCGCCCTCTGGATCGGCGACCGGTGGGTCGTCGTGACGACCGACTCGCACGTCGTGCATCCGATCTTCTTCCCCGGCGGAGACATCGGGAAGCTCTCGATCTCGGGGACGGTCAACGACCTCGCGATGATGGGAGCCACGGAGGTGCTCGCGCTGACCTGCGGCGCGATCATCGAGGAAGGGTTTCCGCGGACCGACCTCGATCGCATCCGCGCTTCGATGGCCGAAACCTGCCGGGAGTCGGGCGCGCCGATCGTCACCGGCGACACGAAGGTGATGGGCCGCGGCGAGATTGACGGGATCGTCCTGAACACGACCGGGGTGGCCGTCACCACCCGGATCGTCCGCGACTGCGGCCTGCGCCCCGGCGACCGGATCGTCGTGACCGGAGCGATCGGCGACCACGGCCTCGCGATCATGGCCGCCCGCCACCAGCTCGGTCTGGAAGGCGACCTCTTCTCCGACGTCGCGCCGATCAACGGCCTGATCCGTGCGGCCCTGGATGCCTGCGGCGCGGGAATCGTCGCGATGAAGGATCCCACCCGCGGCGGGCTCTCCTCGGCCCTTCACGAGATGGCCGGCAAGAGCCGCGTCGGGATTCTCCTCGAGGAGACGAAAGTCCCCGTCCACGACGCCGTCCGCGCCGCCGGCGACCTGCTCGGGATCGACCCGTTGAACGTCGCCAACGAGGGAAAGGCCGTGATCGGCGTCGCCCCCGAGGCCGCCGGCGCGCTCCTCGAAGCCCTGCGCGCGCATCCTCTCGGGCGCGAGGCCGCGATCGTCGGGACCTGTCTCGCCGAACGGCCCGGCTCGATCATCCTCGACACCGGTTTCGGAAGGCGCCTCCTCGCCGAGCCCGAGGGGGAGCCGCTCCCGCGCATATGCTGACCTTCCTTCGTCCGCTGCGCGTCGCCGTGCTCTCGTCGCACCGCTGCCCCGGCGCGCAGGACCTCCTCTTCGATCCGGCGCTCGGACGCCGATGGGAGCTCGCCTGCGCGTTCTCGAGCGAGCCGGATTTCGAGACGCGCCCGCTCTTCCTCGCGGCGGACGTTCCCTTCGTGTCGTACCCGATCCGCGACTTCTACCGGCGGCGCAACGCGCCTCTCTCGGATCTGTCGGTGCGGCGGGAGTACGACGCCGCGGTGGCCGCCCTCCTGAAGATGTGGGAACCGGACCTCCTCCTCTTCTCGTCGTACCTGTACGTCGCGACCCCGGCGCTCCTCGACTCGGCGCCCGTCGGCGCGATCAACGTCCACGGGAGCGACCTGTGCCTGCTCGGCGCCGACGGCCGGCCGAAATACCCGGGCCTGCGCGCGGTCGCCGACGCGATCCTCTCGGGCGAGCGCGAAACGCGCGCTACCGCCCACTGGATGACCGAGGAGGTCGACGGCGGACCGGTGATCCTCCGATCGCCGGCGTATCCCGTCGCGCCGTTCGTGGCCGACCTGCTCGCGGCCGGAAACCGCCGGGCCGTCAAGGCGTACGCCTGCGCCCATCAGGAGTGGATGCTGGCCGACGCCTGGGGAGACCTCGCGCGCCAGGCGATCCGCCTCGCCGCGGCCGGGCGGCGGGCGCCGGACGCGGAGCCCGTCGTCGCCGTGCTCTCCGCGGAGGGCGCATGACGGCGATCCGGCTCGACCGCTCCGCCAGCGTCGCCGTCATCACGATCGACCGGCGGGACCGGTTCAACTCGCTCGACGTCGAGACCGCGCAGGAGTTCCGCCGCGCCGGACTCCAGTGCGCGCGCGACCCGGAGGTCCGGGCCGTGATCCTGCGCGGCGAGGGCGGCGTCTTCTGCAGCGGGGCGGACTTGAAATACATCCGCGCGGGAGGCGATTCGAAGGACCTCGGATACCTCCAGGACGGCCGGCCGCAGCGCGGCGGCTACGGGGCCGTCTTCCAGCAGATCCTCGAATACATCCACAGCGCGATTTCCGAGATCAAGCGCGCCCCGAAGGCCTTCGTAGCCGCCGTCGACGGTGTCGCGGCCGCCGGAGGGTTCGGGATCGCGATGGCGTGCGATCTCGTCTTCGCCTCCGAGCGCGCGAGCTTCGAGTGGGCCTACGGCAAGACCGGACTCACGGGCGCCGAAAGCTCGACGTTCTTCCTGCCCCGGCTCCTCGGCCTGCGCCGCGCGATGGAGCTCGTTCTGATGAACCCCCGGCTCGACGCGAAAACGGCCCTCGAATGGCAGCTCGTCAACGCGGTCTTCCCGACCGACGGGTTCGACGACCGCGTCCTCGAGATCGCCCGGCGGATCGCCGCCGGGCCCGCCGAGGCGCTCGGAATCGCGAAGAACCTCGTCAACCAGGCCGCGGGCGTCGACCGCCTCGACTTCCATCTCGACCGCGAGATCGAGGCGCTCGCGCGGATCGCCGACGGCGCCGACTTCCGCGAGGGACTCGACGCCTTCTTCGAGAAGCGCGCGCCGGAGTTCGGACTGAAATGAGCGGCGCGATCTTCCCGGCGCTCGCCGTCGCCGCCGTCACCGTCGGCAGCCTGCACACGGCCGCGCCCGATCACTGGGTCCCCTTCGCCGCGCTCGCCCGGACGCGCGGGTGGTCCGCCCGGCGCACGGCGCGCGTCACGCTCGCGTGCGGGTTCGGCCACGTGACGGTCTCGGCGCTCCTCGGCCTCGCCGGGGTCTTCCTCGGCACGCAGGTCCTCGCCTCGTTCGGGCGGCGCCTCGGCGCCGTCGCGCCGCTCCTCCTGATCGTCTTCGGCGTCGCGTACGCGCTCTGGGGCATGCGCCGCGCGATTCCGCCGCGCGTGCACGGGCATCCCCACGCGCACTACGACCACGTGCACGACCGCGCGAGCGCCTGGACGCTGTTTCTCCTCTTCTCCGCGGATCCGTGCTTCGCCGTCGCGCCGCTCGTCCTCGCGGCGGCCCCTCTCGGCTGGCCTCGCATCCTCGCCATCGTCGCGCTCTACGAGGCGGCGACACTCGCGACGATGCTCGCCTTCGTCCTTCCGGCGCGCGCGGGCGCGCGCGTCCTCCACGCGCCGTGGCTCGACCGCTGGGGCGACGCCGCCGCCGGCGGCCTGATCGCCGCCGTCGGACTCGCGGTCCTCGGCCTCGGCTGGTAGTCCTCCTCCGCTCTCCGAGCTACGGAGGACAAGGCCCGCCTTTGCTCTTCGAGCTTCGGCGCGGTTTCCCCGCCCGCCGTCGATCGGTCGCGAAGCGACTCTCTTCTCGTCACCGCGAGGCCACTCGTCCTCGTCGTCATTGCGAGGTCGCGGCCTGCCGCGCCGTAGCCTTGACGCAGGCCGGCTACAGCAGCTGGTGCCGGTACGCGAAGACGACCGCGGCGAGCTTCGAGTGGACGTCGAGCTTCAGGAGAATCCGCTGGGTGTGGTTCCGGACGGTCACGGGCGCGATGCGGAGCTTCTCGGCGACGCGCGCGGTCGAGAGACCCTCGGCGAAGCCGAGGACGATCTCTTTCTCGCGGGCAGTCAGCATCACGGGCGCCGCGGCTCGCATCGGCCAGCGCGCCGGGGGCGCGCTCGCCGCGAGCGACGCGAGCTCGGCGTCGGTCGCCGAGAGCTCCGAGCCCTTTTCCGCGACGACGTGGATGACCACGGAGAGCTCCGCGCGGACGGAGGGCACGACGAAGGTCCGGAACCGGATCGCGCGTTCCCGGCCCGCGGCGTCGAGGAGCGTCAGCGTGAACGGGCGCACCGGGTCGTCGTCGTTTCGCGCCTGCGGCAATATCGGGCAGTTTCGAGCGCAGTACCGGTTTCCGTTCTCGTCGCGCCCGGCGATGATGTCGAAACAGTGCTTGCCGAGCACCTTCGGCGCGGCGTGCCCGAGCAGCGTCTCGCAGGAACGGTTCCAGTAGACGATCCGCTCCATCGAGTCGATTCCGAATGCGGCCTGCCGGCTCTTCGAGAGAAGGTCGATCGTCTCGCGCGGAGACGTTCGCCGCCGCGAAGGAGGGTCGAGTGTGCGGCTGGGGCCGGTTCGCGCGTCCATCGTGTTCGCTCCCTGGACCGGATTCGAGAACGCGGGAGCCTTGCGAGCAGAATCATCTCACGCGAAGGCGTGCGCTTGCCAGCCGGATCGCTTCGGCATCCGAGCTCCGCGCCGCGATCGAGCCTTGCCGGGGCTGGGGCGTCCCGTGACCGGGAGCCGCCGGGCCCGATCGCGCCGGAGGCCGCCGATCAGGATCGCCGGAAGAGGATGCGCGGAGTCTCCTGCGCCGCGAGCAGCTCGGCGACCGTCGGCGGGGTTCGAAGAGGCGCGTCGAGGCCTCCCCGCACGCCGATCTCGGCGGGCCAGCGGTGCGACAGGAAGAGCGGCATCGACTCCGTGTAGCCGTAGGCCCCCGCCTGCGAGAACGCGACGAGATCGCCGGGCTCGGGCATCGGAAGAGGAACCCGGCCGGCGAAAACGTCGAGGCTGGTGCAGAGGGGCCCGCCGATCGTGGTCGGGTGCGCGCGGCCCGGCCGGCGCGCCCGCGCCGGAATCAGGCGCACGGGCTGTGGCCCGACCAGAGCCGGCCGCAGCAGGTGATGGATGCCGCCGTCCACGAGCGCGTGGACCGTCGATGACGGCCCCGCCTCCCGCTTCACGTCCAGGACGCGGCAGACGTAAACGCCCGCCGGGCCCGCAAGGTACCGCCCCGGCTCGAACAGGAATCGCGTCTGCGCGAAGCGCTCTTCGCCTTCGATCTCGGAGCACACGCGGTCGAGGCCGCGCTCGAGGCGTTCGCGATCGAGCGGCTTCTCGTCGGGCTGGTACGGGATCCCGAAACCGCCCCCGAGGTCGATCAGATCGAGCGGCACGTCCCATCGCCGCGCGAGGCCGAGAGCGAGATCGAGGACGCGCCGGACGTTGCCGACGAAGGCGCGCGCGTCGAGCACGTTCGACGCCTGGAACACGTGGAAGCCCGAGATCGCGAGGCGGGGCCAGCGCGATCTTCGCGCCAGCACATCGCCCGCGAGCGAGACGCTCATCCCGAACTTGCCGGCGCCCGGGCCGCCGATGATCCGGATGCGCTCGGTCCGCCTCCACCGGGGATTCAACCGGAGCTGCACGCGCATCCGCGATTTCGACGCCTGCGCGATCGCCTGGAGCCGGTCGAGCTCTGCCGGGCCCTCGACGTTGACGGCCAGGATGCCCGCGCGCACGGCGGCGGCGAGGTCCCGATCGCTCTTGGCGGGCCCCGACATGACGAGCCGTTCGGGCGGGAAACCCGCCGCCAGGGCGGCCGCGATCTCCCCCGCCGACGCCACGTCGGCGCCCAGGCCCCGGCGCGCGAACGCCGCGAGCACCGCGAGCGAAGGGTTCGCCTTGACGGCGTAGAAGATCTCGAACCGGCGCGGCAAGGCGTCCCGGAGCGCCCGCGCCTGCCGGTCGAACCCGTCGAAGTCGTAGGCGAAGTACGGCGTGCCGTACCGCTTCGCGAGCCGGGAGAGCCGCCGGTCGCCGAGCGCGGTCTTCATCGGCGGAGCGCGGCCTCGAGCGTCGTCTTCGCGTCGGTCTTCGCATCGCGGATCTTGACGATGACGGGCGCCGCGAGCGACAGGCCGTGTTCCCGCGCGAAATCTCCCGGAGCGGGCCGCGACCCCATCACGACGACGGCGCCTTCGGGGATCACGAGCGGAACGCCGTTCGAAGGGTCGGAGCGCAGAATCTCGCCCCGCGTCAAGTCGTAGACGGGCGTCGATGAAGTGAGGATGACGCCCGCGGCGAGCACCGCGCGCCGCTTCACGACGACCCCCTCGTAGATCCCGCAGTTGCCCCCGACGAAGACGTCGTCCTCGACGATCACGGGCAGCGCTCCGATCGGCTCGAGCACGCCGCCGATCTGCGCGGCCGCCGAGAGATGCACGCGCTTGCCGACCTGCGCGCACGACCCCACGAGCGCGTGGCTGTCGACGAGAGAGTCTTCGTCCACGAACGCGCCGACGTTGACGTACGCGGGCGGCATCACGACGACCCCCTTCCCGAGGTGCGCCCCCCTTCGGATCGCGGTTCCACCGGGCACGACGCGAACGCTCGCCGGAAGATCACGCCGCGGCAGCAGGAGATCGCGGTCCCGAAAGAGGAACGGGCCCGCCGAGACTTCGGTCTCCGCGGACGCGGCGAAGCAGGCGAGCACGCCGCGCTTGACCTCGCGGTCGACCCGCCAGCCCGTCGGCGAGCTCGGGTCGCGCACGGCCGCGCGGAGCGCTCCCGACTCCAGCGCGTCGAGGAACTCCTCGTTCCTTGCGCCGGTCACCGTCGCGTTCGCGGCGCCCGGCGACGTCTCCGTCGCGCTCATCGCGCGGCCTCTGTGCGCGCGGCGTCGTGCGCCACGACTGTGCGCGCGGCGTTTGGCGCCACGACTGTCCGCGCGGCATCCTGCGCCACCTCTGTTCGCACGGCGTCCTGCGCCGTGGCTATTCGCGCGGCGTCCTGTGCCGCGACTGTGCGCGCGGCGTCCTGCGCCGCGACTGTGCGCGCGGCGTTTGGCGCCACCTCTGTTCGCGCGGCGTCCTGCGCCGCGACTGTCCGCACGGCGTTCTGCGCCGTGGCTATTCGCGCGGCGTCCTGCGCCGCGGCCATCGGGGAGGCTTCGATGCCCGCCTCCGCCATCGCCGCCTCCATCGACGCGTGGAACGACGTTGCGAGATCCGTGAGCGGCGACCGCAGCCGGTTCTCGATCCGCCCCATCCGCGCGACGGCC
>DATFVB010000041.1 GCA_035260525.1 Thermoanaerobaculia bacterium | reverse complement strand
CGCCCATGACCTTCGCCCGGAGGATCGGTATCGCCGCGGCCATCGCCATCCTTCTGCCGATTGGCTTCGCTTTGCTCTCGGACGTCGATCACCGGGCAACACTCGGCCGCCTTCATCGAACCGACCTGGACCAGCGCGCGCTGAATCTGACCAACCACCTGGAGCGTCTCGTCGTCGACATGGAAACGGCGATCCGGGGATACCGAGTCAACGGCGACGAACGATTTCTCGCACCGGACGTCGCCGCCGTCCGGGAATATGGTCCCGTCGTCGGCGAGCTCGGAGCGGTGACGGAGGACCCCGCCGAACGAAGGATGATCGAAAGCATCCGAAAGGAAATCGACGTTTATCGCGCCGGATTTGCGAATCCCGTCATCGAGTTCGGAAGGGCCCACCCGCCCCGCCGGGTCGAGGGAAGGATCGTCATGCAGGAGTTTCCGGCAGGGCTGACATCGGACGATGGAAAGCGATCGATGGACTCGCTACGGGCCCGGTTCGAGGACTTGAAGAGCCTCGAAGGCCGACGGCTCTCCGAAGACCTTCGGGCAACGGCACGCGCGGAATCGAAGCTGGGCCTGATCCTTTGGGGCACGGCGGGAGGATTTTCGCTGCTCTTCTTCGCCGGTACCGCCGCGCTGTTTCGCCGCTACCGCCGCCGCGCATCGCTTCTCTTTGCCGGAATCGATGCGGCCGGGCGAGGCGAATACCGTGCGGTGTCGATGGAGGGCGAGGACGAGATCGCCAGGATCGCCGCGGCGTTCAACCGGATGCAGCAAGACGTCGAGAGGCGCGACGAGGATCTCCGCCGAGCCCTCGATGAGGCACAGTACGCAAGCGTCGATCTCTCGACCCAGCAGCGCATCCTGATCGAAACTCAGCGTCGGATACTCGAGGGCGAAGAACGCTCCCGGCGCGACGCCGAGGAAGCCCATCGCAACGCCGCCCGCCTGAACGCCGTGCTTTCGAGCGTCGGTGAGGGGATCTATCAACTGGACGTCGAGGGCCGCGTCGTCTACGTCAACCCTGCCGCCGAACGGCTGCTCGGATATTCGATTCACGAGATCAGCGGTCGAAACATGCACGACCTGATCCATTCCCGACGCCCGGACGGAACGAGCCTTCCTCGCGAGTCGTGTCGGACACTTTCGGTGATCTCGACGGGGGTTTCCATCGAGATCGACGAAGACCACTATCAACGGCGTGACGGAAGTTTCCTCGTCGTCGAATACACGTCCACTCCCATCGTCGTCGACGACAGAGTGACGGGGGCGGTGGTCTCGTTCCAGGACATCTCGATCCGGAAGCAGGCCGAGGCGGAGCTTCGCCATTCCCGCGACGAGCTCGAAGATCGGGTGGCCGAGCGCACCGCCGACCTCGAACGCTCAAACGAAGCGCTCCGCGCTTCCGAGGGCCGGTACCGGCTGCTCTTCGAGAACAATCCGCAGCCGATGTGGGTGTTCGATCAGGAGACTCTGGAATTTCTCGAGATCAACGATGCGGCCTGCCGCCACTACGGCTACACACGCGAAGAATTTTCGACCATGACGGTCAAGGACATTCGACCGCCCGAGGAAGTCCCGGTCCTTCTCGAAAGGATTGCGGCAGAGCGGGGCGATCCCTATCAAGAAGCGGGGACCTGGAGGCATCGGAAAAAGGACGGGTCGGTCATGGAGGTCGAGATCTCCTCATACGCTTTCCGGCTCGGTGATCGAAAGGTTCAGCTCGTTCTCTCGTCGGACGTGACCCATCGCCGGCAACTCGAGGAACAGCTCCGTCAGTCCCAGAAGATGGAGGCGATCGGTCAGCTCGCCGGCGGCATCGCCCACGATTTCAATAATCTGTTGACCGCCATACTGGGTTATGCGGAGCTCGCCGTCGATCAGACCGAAAGGGACAGCCCGATTTTCGAGGACTTGACGGAGATCCGGAAGGCCGGAAACCGCGCCGCTTCGTTGACCGGCCAGCTTCTCGCTTTTTCGCGCAAGCAGGTCGTCGAGCCCCGGGTCCTCGATCTCAACGCCGTGATTTCCGACATGGACCGAATGCTCCGGCGGATCCTCGGCGAAAGAATCGATCTCTTGACGGTTCCCTCACACCCGATCTCCCACGTCAAGGCCGATCCCAGTCAGATCGAGCAGATCATCATGAATCTGGCCGTGAACGCCCGGGATGCGATGCCCGAAGGAGGGAAGCTCACCGTCGAGACCGCGAACGTCGCTCTCGACGACATCTACGCGTCCCAGCATGTCGGGGTCACGCCGGGCCCGTTCGTGATGCTCGCGGTCAGCGACACCGGCGAGGGGATGAGCCCGGAAACTCGAGCGCGCATCTTCGAGCCGTTCTTCACGACGAAGGAGAAGGGCAAAGCCACGGGACTGGGTCTCTCGACCGTCTTCGGAATCGTGAAACAGGCGGGCGGCCACGTCTGGGTATACAGCGAAGAGCGGCGCGGCACGACCTTCAAGATCTATCTTCCGGCGACCGATCAGAGACTGACGCCGGATGAACCGTCCGAATCGGTGGCACCCGTCGCTGACGGGCACGAGACGATTCTTCTCGTCGAGGACGAAGCGGCGGTAAGGCGTCTCGCCAGGATCACCCTCGAAAAGCAGGGTTACCGGGTCGTCGAGGCGGAGAACGGGGACGAGGCGATCGAGAAGGCTCGGGCGAATCACGATCAAAGGATCGATCTTTTCTTGAGCGACGCGGTCATGCCCGGAATCGACGTCGCGTCGATGGTCGCGATCCTCCGGGCGTCTCACCCCGATGCCCGTTTCCTCCTGATGTCCGGCTACACCGACGAGGCGGTCCTTCGCCACGGCCTGCTCGAGAACGGCGGATTCTTCCTCCACAAGCCCTTCACGTCGGAGTCGCTCGTCAGGAAAGTGCGTGAAGCGCTCGACTCGGCCGGGAGCTAGTGTCCCGTCCCGGAAATAGCTTTAGCATCGTTCGGAGCGCCGCGGGGGAGGTTGCCGGTCGCCGCGACGATGGCGATGCGTTGTCATCCCTCGGCTGTCGCTCGGGACCTCGTCGCGGCGGCGCCGCAGATCGCCCCACGCGGGGAAGCCCGATGCGAACGGCATCTGCGCTCGCGACGCGTCCGAATTGAAAACGGCCATCCTCGCCTCGTCCACTCCTATCTCCCAAGTCTAAAAGTGTCCATGAAACCGGGGCAACTCCAAGCCGTGAATTCAAACGCGACTGGCGGATGAGTTCCTGCGATCAGAACTTGGCGCGGCGGCGGAAGAAGATCGGCACGAACAAGGTCGTAGCTTCCGACGTGCTGCTCGAAGTGGAACCGAAGTTCGTCAGCCCGAAGTAAGAAGAAGTGGTAGCCCCAACGGGAATCGAACCCGTCTCGCGCCGCAAAGGCGCGGCCAAAAATAGTCGCCTTGAGAGGGCCGCTCAAACCGGCGAACGGAGATTGGTAGCCCCAACGGGAATCGAACCCGTGCTTTAGCCTTGAGAGGGCTACGTCCTAACCGCTAGACGATGGGGCCACGCAGCGGAAGCGCGGAGAATAGCACAAGCCGCCGGGGCCCGGCCAAGGCCAATGCGGGCTTGGGTCCCAACGGGAATCGAACCCGAAGGCGCCGTTGAGGCGCCGAGAACAAGGGCCGCCTTGAGAGGGCGACGTCCTAACCACTCGCCACGCTCGGATTCAAAGGGGCTCCGGGGTAGCCCCAACGGACTATCCAGCGCGATCCGTCGCCTGGCGACGGATCAGCCGCGAAGCGGCCGGCGCCTTGGGCGCCGAGCGCGTCGATCGCCGAGCACGCCAGTGCGATGGCCTTCGAACCCGGTCGCGCCGCAAAGGCGCGTAAAACGGAGAGCCCGCCGCAAAGGCGCGCGAACAGAAAGTCGCCTCGAGAGGGACTACGTCTCGGGTGGGCTCGGTCTCTGTTGGTGCTCGAAATCACATGAAGCGTAGAACCGTCCCCCGGGATGGGACGGACGGGTCACGGAGAGGGATTGAGCCGCATTGACGTTTCCACGCGGAAAGAGGTCAGGAATTGCGCGCGGACCTGCGGTCTTTGGACGTATTCAGCGCCACGGCCTCGCGGATGAGCGCCTTGAACGCGGACGCCTCGACCCTGTCACTTTCGTGGAAGTCGATGGCGCGCCGGGCATTCCCTTCGAGACTCGAGTTGAAGAGCTTCCGGGGATCCTTCATCCGAGCGCCCTTGGGAAAAGTCGCCTTGACGACGTTCTTGTAGGTCTCTCCCGTGCAGATGATTCCGCCATGAGACCAGACGGGAACTCCCCACTTCCATTCTTCGACGGCGACGGGATCGGCCTGCTTGATCAGAGCGC
>DATFVB010000040.1 GCA_035260525.1 Thermoanaerobaculia bacterium | reverse complement strand
CTCCCGCGGTTTCGAAGATCTGTCCGTGGATCGTCAGCCCGTCCGGAGCCTCGAAGACGACCTTCCGGGGGACCACGAGCCGGTCCACGGGGAAATCGGCGGGGACTTCCTGCGGCGCGAGAAGCCGCGGCGCGCCTCCCCCGATCGGGATCACGGCGGGCTGCGGCGGGGCTTTCGGGCCCGCGGCAACGAAGACGACGCTCGAGCCGTCTCCCGTGACCGCCGGCATCCACTCGAGGCCCGCGCCCGACGTCATGGGGACGGGGCCCGCCGAATCGACCGGCACCCGGAAGAGATGACGGCGGTCGTCGTCGTCGGCATCCGCGCCGGTGTTGGCGACATAGACGACCTGACGCCGGTCGGGAGTGAGCGCGATCGCGTCCACCATGAACTTCCCGGGCGTGAGGAGCATCGGCGCGCCGCCGCTCTCGCGTACGGAGTAGAGGTGTGGCCATCCGTCGATCTCGGAGAGGAAGACGAGGCGATCGCCCGCCGCCCAGTCGAGGCTCGGGCCGGCATCGGTTTCGGGAACGGAGCCTTCGAGCGTCTCGGGCGAAGACCAGACGGCATGCGCTTTCCCGGTCGCGGCATCGGCCGTCCGGATGCTCCACGGATGCGGATCCTCCTCGAAGAGCTTCTCGGGCGGGCCCCCCGCTCCCGGCTCGCGGACGAACGCGATGCGGGACCCGTCGGGCGACCAGACCGGGTTCGAGTCGCGCGAGATCGAGGGATCGACGAACCGGATCGGCTCTCTTTCCGACGCGAAGATCCCGATGAGGCTGTGGTCGCCGCGGTCGGAGACGAACGCGAGGCGCCGGCCGTCCGGGGACCAGACCAGCGAACCCGTTTCGCCGCGGCAAAAGAAGAGAGGCGCGGCTTCCTTCTTCCCGTCGAAAGGAACCGACCACGCCTGGTGGTCCTTGAGGAACGCCACGCGTTCGCCGTCGGGGGAGATCGCCGGCGCGTCGCCTTCGGCGAGCTTCCTCGCCTTCCCCTTCTCGAAATCGGCGCCGAAGATCGCGATCGCCGGCTTCTCCGTGCCGAGCGCCGGGTTCGGCTCGATGCCGC
The DNA here is from genome assembly GCA_035260525.1 of Thermoanaerobaculia bacterium. Classification (NCBI taxonomy): domain Bacteria; kingdom Pseudomonadati; phylum Acidobacteriota; class Thermoanaerobaculia; species Thermoanaerobaculia bacterium. The sequence goes on along the minus strand of DATFVB010000040.1, from coordinate 12,830 downwards.
CGGGCGAGGGCCAGTTCGCGTCGTGGTCGCCTCCCCGCGTCCAGACGAGACGCCGGCCGTCGCGCGAGAACTGCAGATTCGTCAGCTCCTGCCCGTCGTCGGCGTCGTCGTCCGTCAGACGGCGCGGCTTCCATGACGGCCCTTCGGCCGCCCACACGTTGCGCACCCCGCGCCGGTTCTCGATCCACGCGACGCGCTCTCCCGAACGGCTCGCCCTGATCGCCAGCGGATACGGGTAGCTCAGCGCCTGCTCGAGCGTGAAGGAGGCGGACGGCGGCGCCGCCGGCGCTTGCGCGTTCGCCAAGCCGGCACCCGCCCATGCCACGATCCCGGCCAGACCCGCCCGGACGGTTCTCTTCATCGCGCTCCTCTCCCCACGAATCGGGCGCCAGCATACCGCCGCCCGCCCGGGCCGGGGGGCGGTCGGCCGGGCGCACGATTCATGAATCAGAGAACAGGGCTCTGCACGAGAAGGCGGACGCTGAGCGCCGAAGAGGTGACGGGCTCTCGGCGGGCGTCGGCTCGAGCCCGTTCCGTACGCTATGATCCCTTCCACGAGGTAGCGATGAACCGACGACGTTACGGGTCGATCCCGATCCTGGCAGCCATCGCGGCGCTGGTCCCGCTCCGGACGTCCGCTCAGCCGGCACCGCCGCCCGTGCTCACCAAGGCCTTCTCGCCCACGACGATCTCCCCGGGCGGGACGACCGTCCTCACCTTCACCCTGTCGAACGGCGCGGGAAATCCCGCCGAGTCGAACGTCGGATTCACCGACACGCTTCCCTCTGGCCTCGTCATCGCCGACAACACCGTCGGGGGGACGTGCGCCAACGCGGCCGCGGCAACTCTCACGACGGCCGGCGGCAATACGATCACCGTCACCAGCCTCCAGGTCCCCGCCGGGGAGGCGACGTGCACGGTGACCGTCAACGTCACGAATGCCGAGAACCATTTCAACGCCGCCTGCGCCGCCAACCCCGCGGGCTTCACCAACGCCGCGGCAAACGTGACGGCGTCGAACGTCGAGAACTCGATCCAGCCGAGCTGCGTCGTGGTCACGCCGCCCGTTTCCCCGTCCGTGCCGGCGCTCTCCGGGCCGACCCTCGGTCTCCTCGGCGCGGCCCTCGCGGCCGCGGCCCTCTGGTCGATGCGACGCTGAGCTCGCGGCCATTGCCCGGGCGGGGGGAGCGATCGGCCCGGCATTCACAGCCGGGCGAGAATCTTCGAGGCGGGTGTCGCCGTTCGTCCCGCGCATACTGTTTTCGCTGCCCTCACCACCCGATGCCGTAATCTTCTCCGTGGTTGCTCGATCCGCCCCACATCGTGCCGTGCTCGAGATCGAACAGGATCGCGTTGATCGGGCCCGAGGTCCTCTCCTCGAAGACCATCGAGTAGCCCATCTTCGCGAGCTCGCTCCGTACCCACGGCGGTGTGGCGGCGTTCAACAGGATCTTTCCCGGAATCGCCTCGTGGTTGCCGAACGAGCTGTGCATCTGGAAGCTGTTGAAGTTGGCCGCCTCGGTCGCCTCCTGCGGCGTCATCCCGAACTCGACCACGTTCAGGAAGAACTGGAGCAGATTCTGGTCCTGCGAGTCGCCCCCCTGCACCGAGAAGCAGAGATAGGGTTTGCCGCCCTTCAACGCCAGGGTCGGTGTCAGCGTGACGCGCGGTCGCTTGCCCGGCTCGACCACGTTGAACGGACACTCGGCCGGATCGAGCACGAATGACTGCATTCGCTGGCTCAGGCCGATCCCGGTGCGCCCGGCGATCACCGCGGGAAGCCACCCGCCGCTCGGCGTCACCGAAACGACCCATCCCTCCGAGTCCGCGGCCTCGACCGACGTCGTCCCCGCGGTGAACGTCTCGCGGAAGCGCGCGAAATCCGCCGGAGAAAGCGACGCATCGAGCAGACGGTTTCCCCTCCCCGGTCTCCCGTTCTCCGCCGCCTTCCACTTCGAGAGCAGATCCCGATACGGGTTCGTGCCCCCCTGGAACGGATAGGGATCGCCCGGCGTGATCCGCGGGTTGCTGCGCTCGGGGACGATTTCCTTCGCCCGCTCCTTCGCGTACGCCTTGGAAAGGAGTCCCCGGACGGGCTCCTCGGGCGGGAAATACGGGTCGCCGTAGTAGAAGTCGCGATCCGCGAACGCGAGGCTCATCGCCTGGTAGACCGTGTTGACGTAGCGCGAGGTGTTGTAGCCCATCGATTTGAGATCGAAGTTCTCGAGGATGTCGAGGGCCTGCAGCATCGCGGGACCCTGGGTCCATGCCGTCAGCTTGTAGACGTCGATTCCCCGGTAGCGGGTCGTGACCGGCTCTTCGACCTTCACTTTCCAGCGGGCGAGGTCCTCGGCCGTGATCAACCCGCCCTGCTCCTGCGTGCTCCGCGCGATCTCCTTCGCGATGTCGCCCTTGTAGAACCGGTCATAAGCGGCATAGATCGCTTCCTTGCGGGTTCTCCCTTTCTTCAGCGCCTCCTGCTCGGTCGCGACGAGCTTTCGGAGCGTCGCGGCCAGATCGGGCTGACGGAAGATCTCGCCCGGCTCGGGGCCTTCGCGCTCTTCCGTCGCGGCATTCGCCGCCGGGCGGTCCTGCGCGGGAGTCGGACCGCCCGCGCTCTTCCCGGCGGCGGCCGGCCCGCCGACGGCCTCCCCTCCTTTGGAGTGCATCAGGAAGAGCGCGCGCGAGTACGGCCACTGCTCCAGCCGCTTCTTCTCGTGCTCGATCGTGTTCGCCGCCTGCGCCTCGATCGGATAGCCGTCCGCCATGTCGATCGCGGGCGCGAGCACCTCCTTGAGCGACATCGTGCCGTACTCGGCCAGCATGACCAGAATTCCTCCCGGCGTCCCGGGCGTGACGGCGGCGAGCGGGCCGAACTCCGGCGGATAGTTCATCCCCCTGCCCTTGAAGAACTCAGGAGTCGCGCCCGTCGGCGCGACACCCAGCGCGTCGATGCCGACGACCTTCTTCGTCTTCGGGTTATAGATGAGCGCCTGCGTCTCGCCGCCCCAGCTCAGGGTGTCCCACATTGTGCAGCCGGCCGCGATCATCGCGGCCGCGGCATCCACGGCGTTGCCGCCCTTGGCGAAGATCATCGCCCCGGCCGTCGCGGAAAGCGGCTTTCCCGTGATCGCCATCCAGCGTTTCGCGTGGAGCGGCGGCTTCTCGGTTCGCATCTGCGCGAACAGCGGGAAGGGGGCGCAGAGCAGGAGCACGGCGGCGACTCGTCGGATCATCGGGACCTCCGTCGAAAGAGTCTATTCCGGTCGCGCCGGAGACGAGACCGGGCCCTGTCCGGCCAAAGCCTTCGGCTCGTCATCAAGAAATGGGCCCACCGGGAGGGCCCGCGGCGCAATGTCCGTCGAGGTCGACCGAAAGGGGGGGATAATTGCTCCCTCGGGGCCTGGCATTCGCCACGCTTCGATCTTTCCGAACGTCGATCGAGGAGGACAACATGAGGATTGCTGCGGGAATGGCCGCCCTGGTCTTCTTCGCGGTGGGCTGCGCATCGAGCGGCCCGCCGGTCAGCAACGCCGAGATTGCGCAGGCGGAGGCCGACATTCGCGCCGCCGAAAACGCCACGGCGACCGTGCATGCGCGCGACCTGCTCGACCGCGCGCGCGGCGACTTCGCCGCCGCCCAGCGCGAGTGGCACGAGCGTCGCTGGGACGAAGCCCGGCGGCACATCGCGGAGACCCGCGCGGCCGCGAGCGCGGCCGAATCCAAGGCCCGCGACGCCGCCGTCGAGCAGCAGGTGCAGGACCTGAGCCGCCAGTCCGACGACATCGAGCGGCGCACGCGCGAGATCGCGCCGCCGCCTCAACCGTGAGGAATGCCATGAAGAACATCAAAAGGAATGCCGGATTCGCTCTTCTCGCCGCGGGGTTGATCTTCGCGGCCGCCTGCGCCACGACGCGTCCCGAAGCGCCCGCGCTGCGCGACGCGCGTCTGGCCCTTCAGGACGCCCGCGACGCGGGCGCTCCGGAGCTCGCCGCGGAAACCTTCAACCGGGCATCCAACGATCTTTCCGCCGCCCAGCGCGAATGGAACGCGGGTCACGAGAGCATCGCGATGCACTACGCGCAGATCGCCGACAGCGAGGCGCGCGATGCCGAGTATCGCGCCCGCGGCGCCCGGGCCGAGCAGGCCCTCGCCGCGCAGAAGACCCGCCATGACCGGCTCGAGGCCGAGCTCCATGCCGCCCAGGAGCGGGCGATCGCCGCCCGCGCCCGGTCGGAAGCCGAACGACAGCGGCTCGAAGCCGAGATGCGCGCCCGCGAAGAGCAGGCCCGTCTCCAGGCGGAGATGCAGGCCCGCGAAGCGCAACAGCGCGCCGCCGAGGATCGGGAGAAGGCTCTCCAGGCCCAGCTCGAAGCCGAGCGCCAACGGTCGGCCCAACAGCAGCGCCAGGCGCAGATCGACGACCTGAAAATGCAGCTCGATCAGCAGACGAAGGCCGCGGAGGTCGCCCGCCAGGCCGCCGCCGAGCAGAGCGCCAAGCTCGAGGAAGCGCGCCGCCAGGAAGAGGAACGGCGGCGGGCGGCGGAGGAAGCCGCGCAGAAGCAGCTCCAGGCGCAAAACGACCTCGTGCTGCGCCTGCAGCAGCTCGAAAAATCGACGCGCGTCGAGCCCCGCGGGATCGTCGTCACGCTGCCGGGAAGCATCTATTTCGCAACCAACCGCTCCGATCTCCAACCGGGGGTCAGCGCGCGCCTTGCCGACATCGGCAAGACCCTGGCCTCCGCTCCGGACCGGCACATCGTCGTCGAGGGCCACACCGATTCGACGGGCCGGGCGGAGTACAACCTGAAGCTCTCGCAGCTGCGGGCGGAATCCGTCAAGGCCGTGCTCCTCGCCAATGGGGTCGATCCGGGCCGGATCGAGACCCAGGGCTACGGCGCGACGAAGCCCGTGGCCGACAACAAGACGCCGTCGGGGCGCAGCCAGAACCGCCGGGTGGAGATCATCGTCCAGGGAGGTCCGGCGCCGGCGCCGGCACCGGAAGCCCACTGATTCGGTAAGGCGCCGCTTGTAAAGGGTCCGGCCGCCGGCGGCCGGACCTCATCCGGCGCCGCCGATTCGGGGAATCGCTCCCCTCAGCCCGCCAGACCGAACCGGGTTCGCATCTCGCGCCGGCCGAGGGGCGTCACCGTGAGCGCCCGGCTGTCGAGATCCCGGGTCACCCATTTTCGGCGGAGCGCGGCGGAAAGCAGCGCCGCGCCGAGCGCGCCGCCCACGTGCGGCCGCCGCTCGCTCCAGTCGAGACAGGGGAAGGCGAACCGGCGGCGGAGCGTCCGGCTCGTTGCGACGTCGACACCGAGGGCTTCGAGCGCCCTCGTCCCTTCCGCCGTCAGGTCGTAGTCGCCGGCCGCCGGCCCCGAGAGGAGCCAGCGCATGGCCATCATCCGGTCGTGCAGCGAGACCCCCAGAGCGCCCGCCAGGTGGTCGTAGCACGTGCGCGCCGCCGTGAGGCGGGTGGGGGTGCTCGGCGTCCACGGCTTTCGGGCGTCGCCGGCCGCGACCAGCAGCGCCTCGACGGCGGCGGCGACGGCGGGTCCGGCCAGCCGGTAGTACCGGTGCTTTCCCTGGGCCGCCACGGCGACGAGCCTGCGCTCGAGCAGCCGGGCGAGATGAACGCTGGCGGTCGAGGGACTCACGCCGGCTGCGACGGCGAGCTCGGTGCTGGTCCGCGCGTGGCCGTCGAGCAGGAGACAGAGCATCCGGGCGCGAGCGGGCTCGGCGATCGCGGCCGCGATCCGGCAAACGGCCGTCTCCGCCGGCTCGACATTCACGATTTGATGGTAAACGAAGCATGACGGTCTCGGCAAGCGGATACTGCGGGCGCATGGCGGAAACCGATCGGCGGCGGTTCCTCGGGATCTCGGGCGTGCTCGGCGCAATCGTCGCCGGCCGTTCCCGTCTCTCCCGGGCGCTGCCGCTCCGGGCTTCCGGCGAAAGGAGCCGTTCCGTGACGATCGTCTGCTTCATCCGGTACGTGATCGATCCGTTCCAAAGGGACGCCTTCCGCGAGTACGCGGAGAACTGGGGGCGAATCATCCCCCGCTGCGGCGGGCATCTGGTCGGCTACTTCCTTCCCCACGAGGGAACCAACGACGTCGCGTGGGGGTTGGTCGCGTTCGACTCCCTCGCCTCGTACGAGGCGTACCGGGCGCGCCTCCGGAGCGACGCCGAATCGCGCGAGAACTTCGCCCGCGCGCAGGCGAATCGCTTCATCCTTCGCGAGGAGCGGACGTTCGTCGAAGTCGTTCCCGGGACGTTCGGCATCGCGCCGGTCCCGGCCGACGGCGACGCCTGACCCGCCGGGGCCGGCGGTTCGCCGCGGGGATTCTCGCGAGCGGAGCGATTCTCGCCGCCGCCGGCCCGAGAAACCCGCGCCGTTCGTGTTCGCCCCCGCGCGCGGCCCCGGGCCGTTTCCCGTCGCCGTCTGGCTGCACGGCTACCGCGGCTACTCGGCGAAAGGCTACTTTCCCGGGGCGACCGCCGCACAGATGCAGGGGCGCGCCGACAGCCTCGGCGCGGTGATCGCGGGATTCCCCGCGACCGTCGAGCTCGGCGACGGTACGCAGCGATGGTCGGAAGATCCGGACACGGATCACGCGTACGTCCAGGCGGAGTTGAGAAAGGTCGCGAAAGCCGTGAACGATCAGGAGCAGGCGGATCGCGTCAACGGTAGCGCCCGGAGCTGCCGGTCGTGGATCCGCGAGAGCAGCAGCAGCGACGTGACCGCGCCCGTCAGACTGCAGAACATGTCCCACTGGGTGTCCCAGTTGTCGCCTTGAGTCGCGAGGAATTCTCTCGCCGCGCCGTGCATCGCCTCCGCGGCGGCCCACTCCAGGAGCTCGTAGGCCGCTGCTCCGGCGAGGCAGCCGGCCACGACGAAGAAAAACAGCCAGCCGCGGCTCGTCACGTTCGTCTTTCGGCGGACCAGCTCGCGCCCGAGGATCGCGGGCGTGAATCCGCCCACGAAGTGCACGAGCCGGTCGAAGTGGTTGCGCCGGAAATCCAGAATCCTCTTCAGCGCGAGGCCCGACGGAACGAGCGAGTACGTGTAGTGGCTTCCGACCAGGAGCAGCGCGGCGAAGAGGAACGTCAGGCGGTAGGAAAGCGGGGTGAAAGGGAAGCGCCGGTAGGTCGCGATCAGGATGGGAAGGCCGACGAGGAGCGGAGCGGCTTCGAGCAGCCATATCACCCGATTGTTGGGCGACCAGCCGGACGCCACGAGACCGATGAGGACCAGAGCGAGCAGAACCAACGGCTCGCGCCGGCCCCGGGAGGCGCTGACCTCCGCAGGCTCCCGGCCGGGGAGCCTGCTCGATCCGTTCACGAGAACAGAGTATGCACCAATCGGTGACGGCTTCTCGGGGGCGTATAATCTCCCGAGAACGGCAGAAAGTTGATTTTGCCTGGTGCGATGCCCCTCGGCCCGGTCGGCAGGTGTTTCCATCGTCGAACCCTGCGTGATGAGGCAATGGGCGTGAAACATCCGTCGATTTCGATCGCCGACCGGAATGTCACGGCGATCGTCGCTCTCGACCAATGAAAGCCTCGGTTCGAAAGTCCGGCGACGTGTCGGTCATCGACCTGGAGGGACGCCTCGTGGCCGGCGATAACGCCCTTCGCGCCGCGATTGACGACCTGCTCGCCGACGGCAAGCGGAAGATCCTGGTGAGCCTCGTCGGTCTAACAGCGATCGACAGCTCGGGAGTCGGCGATCTCGTCGCGAGCAAGAAGGTCGCGGAAGGCGTCGGCGCGAAGCTCAAGCTCCTGATCGCCGAGGGAAAGGTGCGTAACGTTCTGGACGCGATGCTCCTTCTTCCAATCTTCGATAGCTTCGACGACGAAGCGGGCGCGGTCGCATCGTTCCAGACCGACGGTCCCCCGAAATAATCTCCGCACCGATGGCCGGTCGAGCCGGCCGGTGACCGCCCGCAGCCTATAATCGTCCGGTGATTTCCGAGGAGGAACGCTCATGAGAGCTCGACGCGGATTCTCGTCTCGTGCGGCAATCGCCGTGACGAAAGGTGTTTTCGCCGCCGCCGTCGTCGTGGCCGCGCTGGCCCTCCCGGCCTCTTCTTCGGCGCAGGGGGCGCCGGCCGCCGGCGGCGCGGACAAGGACGCTCTCATCGCGCCCGAGGCGCTTGCGGGGATCGTCCGGTCGAGTGCGAAGAAGCCGGTCATTTTCCAGGTCGGGTTTCGCGTGCTCTACGAGCAGGCCCACATTCCGCAGTCCCGGTACGTCGGACCGGGCTCGAAAGAGGAGGGTCTCGCGGAGCTTCGCCGCGCGGCCTCTCCGCTTCCCCGCGACACCGCCATCGTTCTCTACTGCGGATGCTGTCCGTGGGTCCGCTGCCCCAACGTGCAGCCGGCTTACAAGGCGCTTCTCGGCCTCGGTTTTACGAACGTGAAGCTCCTCTTCATCGAGAAGAATTTTGGCGCGGATTGGGTGGCGAAGGGCTATCCGGTGGAAAAGGGTGCGCCCGCGGGCGACTAGCCTCGCCCTTCCCGCGATCGCCGGGATCCTCCTGGCGCTCGCGTTACCGGCACGGGGCCGCGCGGAGGAAGGCAGGCCAGCCCCGCCGTTTTCCTTGACGGACATCGAGGGCCGAAAGCTCGATCTCGCAACCTATCGCGGGAAGGTCGTCCTCCTCGACTTCTGGGCGACCTGGTGCGCTCCCTGCCGCGACGTGATCCCCCGCTTCGTCGCCTGGCAGAAGCGATACGGGCCGCGGGGCCTTCAGGTCATCGGCATTTCGCTCGACGACTCGGCCGCGCCCGTTGTCCGCTTTGCCCGGGAATTTCACCTCAATTATCCCGTGGCCGTGGGAAACGCCCGGCTCGCCGAGCGGTACGGAGGAATCCTGGGCCTGCCGGTTGCATTCGTCATTGACCGCGCAGGACGGATTTATTCACGCCACGACGGCGGCACGGACCCCTCCGCGATCCGACGGGACATCGAGCGGCTCCTCGGCGTCGCGCGGCCAGACTGAGCTTCCCTTCTTGGGGTCAGGACTTTATTATACATTATGATCGCCGTTGCGCCTCGATCTGCCGCAGGCGCCGGGCGAGTCGCAGGCGACGGCCGCCGTCGATCTCCGCCACGATGTTACCGACCCTCGACGTGCGCGCCCCGAAGGTTTTTCGCCAGCGGATCGAGCGAGCGGCAGGCCGCGCGAAGCTGATCGCCCGTCAACCGATCCAACTGGGCGAGACGAGCGACTTCGGGCTCGAACCCGGAGATTTCCGCGGCGTGCGCATCCATCCACGCGACGATCCCCCTCAGTACGCGCTCGTTGGCCTTCCCGTGAGCGCTCGAACCTCCGACCGGCGACAGGATCGATCCGAGCGAACCCTTCGGTCCCGGCGCGAATTGCACCTCGGAGAGCTTGGCGCGAAATTCCAGCTCCTCGCTGTCATGGATCCCCATGGCTTTGTCGATGGCGTGACGCCCCTCGTGCGCCCAGATCGAAGAGGCGTCGGTGTCGAGTCGGACGGTTCGAAGGAATTCGTCGCGCAGCGCGTCGCCGGTTAGCTTCCGCTTCTCGAGCCTCTGCTTCAGGGCTTCCGCGTATTCGTCGGCGAGCCGCAGCGCGAGACCGCGCAGCGCGGCGACTTCGTCGCCCTTGACCCGCTCGCGATCCCGGAGGGACTCCGCCCGGATCTCGTCCTGCGCAAGGGCCTTCGCCTCGGGATCCGTCAACTGTCGCCAGAGCCGCAGCGGGCCTTCGACGTACATGGGGCGGACCTGATAGACGACGCCGTTTCCCACCCATCCGCCGGTTCCGTGCCGCCCGTGGGTGACCCAGGTCGCGTATCCGCCGGCGATCATCCCGTCCAGCTGGATGAATCGAAGCATCGCCTTGCGGCCATACTGCTCGACCTCGCGGGTTTCGTCGGCAACGCGATGGCCATAGAGAATATCGGGTATTCCTTCGGTGTCGCCGACGGTTACGACGGCGCCGAAGCGCTCGTCCAGCTCGCGCCGGACCGCCTCCAGCGAGAACGCGGCATCTTTCGGCGGGGGCGACAGAGCTTTCCAGAGCGCGAGTCCTTCCGCGCCGAGCGCCGGATGGAACTCTTTCGCGTCGTCGACGCCGCTCGCGACCATTCGGAAATGTTCGCCGGCGATGGCATGAACACGGCGAGTGAACGCCGCGTATCGCAGCACGTCGAGGACGGGGGCGTCGTCCTTCGCCACGAGCGGGGCGCAAGGATTGCGGAGAACGAGCTCGGCCTCGTCGAAGAGCTTCGCTCTCGCCAGCGCCAGCCCCGTTGCCCTCGGGTCGTGGACGTCCGCCGGAACGAGCGACGGAAGCTCAGCGTCGTACCATCCCCAAGCCTTCCGCGCGCTCTTTTCGTCCCCCGCGAGGAGAGAAGCGTCGAGAAGCAGGCGGGACCTTTCGAGCGTGAGGCCGCTCCCCTCGATGGCCGCGGACAGGCTCGCGACCGCCTCCCCGAGGCTTTGCCGGTCGGCCGGGCAGCGTCCGGCAAGACGGTGGGAGCGCGCCTCCTCGACGGTCGCGGCGCCCAACCGGGTGAGCGCCTCGTCCCGATCGGACGCTTTCTTCGCCGCGGTTGTGGCGTCCCGGGCGGCCTTCCGAGCCGCTCCGAAGTCCCGGGTCAGCTCCGTTTCGAGCCGGGAACGCTCCGCGAGCGCCGCCGAAGCCTCCGGGCCCTTCGCGAGCCCGCCCAGGAGCGAGCACGCGGCCGGAGCGTCGTGAAACACGTACCAGTCGAGCCGCGCCGCCCGAAGGATCGCCTGATCGCGTCGTTTCGGGTCCGGGTCCGATCGGGACGCCTCGAGGAAGAGATCGCGCGGCTTTCGTTGATCCGCCTCCATCGAGGCGTTGTCCGCGGCGTCGAACGGAGCGCCCGCAGGCGGAGCGGGGCTCGCGGCGAGGAGAAGGAGGATCACAAGATGGTTCATGGGGCGAGCCTACGTGGGGGCGCGCCTTCCGCTCTTGAAAGCTCCTAGCGGAATGGAACCGGATTGGCGGATCGGATCGTCGAAGGGATCCCTGCCCTTCTCCCCACGCCGCCGACGTCGCGCCGCCGAACGTCGCGCCGATAGGCGGCGGGAGTCGTTCCCGTGAGGCGATGGAACGTCCGCGTGAAGTGGCTCTGATCCGCGAAGCCGGTTTCGCCCGCGACCTCGGCGAGCGGCCGGGCGGAACGGAGGAGCGTCTTCGAATGTTCGACTCTCCGCAGACGGATCATCTCGCCGAGCGTCATCCCGTAATGCCGCCTGAAGGCGCGGGCGACGTGGGTCGGGTGCACGCACGCCGACGCGGCGAGACCGCTCAAGGTCATCGGCTCGCGGAACCGCGCCTCGACCTCCTCGCGAACGCGACGAAGCCACGACGGCGGCCGGCGGCGATCGTCGGAACACCGCTCGCTCCAAGCGTCGGACTCGAGCATCAAGGCGTTCACGATGCGGCTCGAAAACACGTCCGGCTCGGCGAATTCCGCCCGGAGCTTCGCGGCGATCGACGCGCCCGCCGGATTGGCGATGACGGCGCTCTTCGAGAAATTGCCGCCGTAGAGATTGAGGCACGACGTCGGGACTCGGGCGAACCTGTCGCAGTGCCGTTCCCCGGGGCCGTGAATCACGATGTTCGACGCGGCGCACTCCCGTTCGACCGACCCGGAGCGCTCCCGATAGCGGCCGCGCAATACCACGGTCGCGTAGGGCTCTTGGTGCCGATGGAAAGGGATCACGGTTTCCGGCTCGTATCGCGTCAGGACGAGCGTCCACGAACCCATCTGGCGCCGGCCGACCTCGCGCCCATGGAACTCCCGCTTTTCGTTGGCGTTCATGCTCGATAGTACGTCGGGAAAAGGAGGAAGTTCGCCGGCGTGGCGATCGGGAGCAAGAAAAAGGCCGGGACGTTCATCCCGGCCACTTTGAGTTTGGTTGCGGGGGCACAGTACGGTGCAGGTCAAACTATGGTGGGGTCAGATCCGTGTTATGCATTAGGCAACGTTCTCCTAAGGAGCGTGGACCGGGAGTGTCAGTGCGACAAATCCCTGGCCCAGGAGGGTGCGGGCCGCACCGTCTCCAATTCCAGCACGCCCGCTGCATTCCCGGGCGGCACACCGTCCTCTTCACGATCGTTGGAGCGGCCGACAAACAACGTCACGCGCCTCCCAATTGGATATCTCGTGCAATCAGGACCAGCAAAAAGAGCAAAATAGGACGCCACCCAGGGCTCAGTCTTCCACTCGCCTGACACCACGTTGCCCGTCGCCTTCGCTCCATCACTATATAAATGTTTTAGGCGGTCTGTTGTAAACTGAAGTACCACACCATCCGAATTGGTCAGAATGTCCTTGATCGTCCTCTCCCAAGCCGTTCGCGGAGTCAGCGACGGGTTCTGTGCGAGAACTTGGCGCCAATGCCCGACTGCAGCCGGAATATTGGAAATCGGGCTATTACAAGCTGTGACCTTCCCATCGATCAAAGTTCCGACTATTTGACGCCCTGGTCGGCTCACGGTCCAGGAGATTACTACGACACCTATCGCCGCACACACAAAGATTCCCTCGCGCACTACTGGGCCCATTCGGCGTCGGTTCAGGAACCACCCGAGACCCAGACCTACGGCGAATGACACTGGTCCGGTAACAAAGATTCCAAGTAGCGGGCCCTGTGCCATCGAATATCGTAACGGTCCTATGTACCCCGTCGCAAAGCCCATGACGCCAAGAATTACGGCGCGGGACAATGGCGATATGACCTTGGACGTTCGTTGCCGCCCCCTGTTCCTGTCGTGCGGTGGGGTCAGATCCATGTTATGCATTAGGCGTGGAGG
>DATFVB010000039.1 GCA_035260525.1 Thermoanaerobaculia bacterium | reverse complement strand
CGATGAAGCCTTTCGCCGGCTGCGGCCAGAGGAACGCGGCGACGATGACGGCCAGCAAATAAGGGCCGAGCAGCCACTTGAGCAGTTTCACGTGGGAATCATAACGCGGTGCCGATGCTTTTGCGGCGCGGCGATGCATCGAGCCGGACGGGCGCGTGCCGCCGGCCGGCCGCAAGACGTACGCTTCCGGTACGCCTTAGCGGCCGGCCGGCAACCCGCATCCCGTCGGGCTCGCGCCTCACCGCGCCTTCGCGCCGTCTCGACCCGGACAAGGGAACCGCCGCAGTCGAGCACTCCAAAGGGGAGCGAGACCGAGCCTCACAACGACTTCAGATACTCCACCAGATCCGTCTTCTGAGCCTCCGTCAGCCCCAGCGCGAACGTCCCGTCGTAGTGGTCGACGACGTCTCGGAGCGTCGCGAATCGGCCGTCGTGGTAGTAGCCCCCCTTGGCGTGCGACCAGAGACCCGCGAGCGGAGAGGTGCGGTAGGCGTGGTCGGGCGCGCGGTCGGCCTGGAAATCGTCGATCCCGATCTCCGCGGGGGTGTGCATGTTCCATCCCGGCTCGGTGAAGAGCGGCGGCACGTGACAGGTCGCGCAGCGCGCCGAGCCTTCGAAGACGAGCTTTCCGCGTCCGGCGGCGGCCGCGTCGAAGCTTCCCGCCGGCGGCTTCGGAGCAGGAATCGCGAGCTGGTAGAACTCCAGGGCGCCGAGCTTCGGGGTGACGAGATCAGGGCTCGATCGCACGTGCCCGAGCCCGTTGGCGGCTGCGAGCGGAAACTGTCCCGCGTCGTCCAACCGCTCGTCGAGGTACGTCCCCTGCCCGTGCATCTCGAGCGTGGCGACGAACGCGTTCCAGTTCGTGACCGAGCCCCAGCCGGTCCAGGTGTGCAGGTTGACGCCCGCGAGGCCGAAGGCGGGAGGAATGAGCACCGCGCTGGAGCCGTTCGGACCCGTCGCCTTGCCGTCGAGGATCAGCTCGGCGTCGAATTTGCCCGGGCCCCAGCTCGCGAGGACGTTCTTCACCGTCGCGACGTCGACGCCGAGCGCGGAAGCCACCGGCGACAGGTCGGGGGAGAGGGACACGATCGCGCCGACGTTCAGGTCCCGGTTCGCCCAGCCGTCGAGACGGCGCCCGATGCCCGGCGCGAACGAGTCGTCGACGGTCGAATGGCAGAGCGCGCACTGGATCCCGACGGCCGTGAGCTTCCCGCCGCCGTCGAATGCTCCGTGGACGCCGACGACCGAGTCGAGCTTTACGAGCGCGAGCGTCGTCGCGGGGTCGTCGAGGTTCACCTGCCCGGCCTTCAGCGCATCTTTGAGCGAATCCGGGAGCGCGTCGGAGTCGACCTTGAGGCCGACGGCGAGCGCGGTCTTCGGGCTCACCCCGGGCCCGACGCCGCCGAGCGCCGCTCCCTCGATTCCCTCGTGGAGGCGCAGCGCGCCGCCCCAGAAGGCTTCGTCGCCGAAGGTGTCTTCCCGGAACGTGCGCCGGCCTTGGGTGAACATCGACGCGGCGTGCGCGGCGGCGGGATCGTGCGCCGGGACGAAGACCGGGGCGCGGCCGGCGGGCGCGGCGGCGACGAGAAACGCGAGGACGGAGATGCCGAGCGCGGCGGCGAGCGCTCCCGCGATGCGGGAGCGGAGCGGAGAATCGGTCCGATTCATGAGGGGCCTCCTTTCGTGAGCCACTCTCATGGAGTCGTGAGGAAGTCTGCGGTTACACGGTATCGGCGCGGGGCGATTCTGAAGAGCGAATGAATCGACGGAGCGACGGCCGCGTCCGGCGCTACCGTGGAAGAGAAGAGGAGAGCCGCGCTCGGCGGGTGCTCAGGACGAGGGGGAGCCGCGCTGGCGCCACGCCGCGAGGTTGCGGTCGATCTGCCCCGCGTGCTTGTGGACGTGTTCGGCGTAAATCGAGAGCCATCGGTCGACGTCCCACTCGCCCGACTCCGAGTGGCGGCCGGTCCTGGCCCAGTCGGCGGCGGAAAGCGTCCGCAGGAGGTTCGCCGTGTGCGCGCGGACGGCGCGAACGGCTTCGAGCGACGGCCCGAGGGGGAGGTCGTGGTAGCGGAGCTCTCTCGCCCACGTGTCCTGGTCCCAGGCCTGGATGACGGGCGAGCGCTCGCAGAGGAGGAACCGCAGCCGCGCCGCGGCGACGGTCTCGGCGTCGCCGCAGTGGCAGACGATCTCGTGCGCGGACCACTTCCCCTCGGCCGGCCGCCACTTCCGGGCTTCTTCTGGAAGGGATTCGATCGCCGCGCGCAGCCGCTCGGGTCCTTCGGCGTACTGGTCGATCAGGCGGCGGTGTTCGGCGTCGGTCAGAGGCATGGCGGTTTTCCTCGGCGCGGATGATAGCCCGGCGGAGCGGATCCTTCCCGCCTTCGCCAAGGCTTCCTCCTTCGCTGAAGCTTCGGCGCGACGAGTCGGCGCGGCAGGCCGCCGCGCTCAGGATGACAACGGCCGGACACTATGTCGAGTCAGCGAGGAGGTGCGGCGAGCGTTCTGAGAGAACTTGTCGATCGATTGAAAATCACGACGAGGCGCGGCGAGGCGCGAGCCCGGGCAATTGGAAGCACGGTGAGGCCTCGCGAGAGCCGAGCGAGACGCGCACCCACAGACCGCCGGACCCGAAGGCGTACCGGAAGCGTACGTCACAGGGGCCGGCGGTCGAGGACGCGCGTAATCGCTCGAGCTATCGTCGAGGCCCGCTCTTTCTATCCTTCCCAGACGAAGCGCATGAGCACCATCCCCCCCACCGTCGCCAGCCCGTCGTACGACAGCAGCACCTTCCAGACCGGATCGATCGCGGCGAACGCGGGATCGGCCGCCGCGCGCGCCGTCGCCTCGACGGCGGGGAGGAGGAGCGGCATCAGGAGCGGAAGCGCCGTGAGGACGAACAGGATGTCCTTCTGCCCGGCGCGCGAGACGATCGCCGAGAGGAAGGTCGAGACGAACGACACCCCGTAGCCGGACAGCAGCAGAACGATCGTGAGCGTCCAGGGGTTGGCGGGCGACCACGTCTGGAGCAGGCAGAAGAGCGGCACGGCGACGGCCGCGATCGCCAGGAAGAGCAGAAAGTTGAAGAGGAACTTCCCGGCGAGCACCGCCTCTCCGCGGGCGATCTTCCGGAGCGCGAGCGCCGTCCCGCTCTCCTCCTCGCGGACGAACGACCGCGGAAGCCCCGAGGAGGCCGAGAAGAAGAGGAGGATCCAGAGGACGCCGGCGTTCAGCTTCGCGCGGTCGCCCGGCGGGAGCGCGACGGAAGCCAGGGAGAAGGAGATGAGGATCAGCGCCGCGGCGGCGAAGAAGAGGACGGCCGCGAGCGTCGTGCGGCGGCGCAGCTCGCGGCGGGCGTCGCGCAGGAAGACCGCGACGGCCTGGCTAGGAAAGGGAGACTTCATCGTCCGCGTCCTCGATGTCGCGCCGGTCGTTCGTCGCGAGGATCACGAGGCCGGTCTCGCGCCGCGCGTTCATGATGGTGCGCGCGGCGTCGATCCCGTGCGTGTCGAGGTTCGAGTAGGGCTCGTCCCAGAGCAGCACCGGCGGGTCGAGGAGCAGCGAGAAGGCGAGCCGGACGCGCTGCTTCATGCCGGAAGAAAACTCGCCGACGCGCCGGCCGTGCGCGGGACGCGCGAGGCCGAACGCGTCGAGGAGCTCGCCGATCCCGCGCGCAGCCGCCGGGCGTCCGGCGGCCCGCGACAGGAGAGAGAGGTTCTCGGTCGCGGTCAGCTCGTCGATGAACTCGAGCTCCGGAGAAGCGAAGCCGATCTCGTGCGCTCGGTCGTTCTCCGGCAGCTTCGCGCCGTCCCGCCAGATCGCGACCGACCCCCGGCTCGGCCGCATCAGGCCGGCGAAGATCTTGAGCAGAGTGGATTTCCCGCTGCCGTTCCGGCCGGTGACGGCGACGAGGCCCCGTTCGGCTTCGAGCGACACGTCGCGGAAGATCGGGGGTCCGTCGAACGCCTTCGCGAGCTTCGTCGCTTCGAATCGCGGCATGCGCGGGGACGATAGCACGCGCTCGCGAGCGATCCGTTTGATGCATTCGCCTCGTTTCGCGGAGGTAAATCTGCGGTGGCGCGATTTTTTGCTTCTCACTTCCGCGGCCCGGGTTTATCCTCGCGCGCGATAAATTTTCGGGGACGAGGTCGGGAGGGAGATCGATGCGGCGCGCGCGAATTTATCCGGCGATTTTCTTGATAGCGAAAATTCGCTGTGCTAGCATCCACCCTTTGTGAAAAATCTCACAAGCAAACCGGTGTTATTGAGGAGAATTCCGATGAAAATCAACTCGAACCTCGTCTGGATCGCGACTCTCGCGCTCCCGCTCGCCGTCGGCTGCGGCGGCGGGTCCAAGGAAGAAGCCCCGTCTTTCGACGCCGGCAACACGGCCGCGACGACCGCCACGACGGCCGCCGCCGCCCCCGCCGGCGCGCCGGCCGGAGCTCCCGCCGCGGCCACACCCGCCGGCGGCGCGACGATCTCCGGCAAGGTGACCCTCGCCGGGACCGCGCCCGTGATGGCGACGCTCAAGATGGACGCCGACAACTATTGCAAGACGGAGCATCCGACTCCGGTCAAGAGCCAGGAAGTCGTCGACAACAACGGAAACCTGCAGTGGGCGCTCGTGTACGTCAAGAGCGGTCTCCCGGCCGGGGCGAGCTACCCGGTGCCGGCGGAGCCCGTCACGCTCGACCAGCAGGGCTGCATGTACACGCCGCACGTCTTCGGCGTCCGCGCCGGGCAGAAGGTCAAGATCGTCAACTCCGACGCGACCCTCCACAACATCCATCCGCTTCCCGCCGTCAACGCGCAGTTCAACATCGGGATGCCGATCAAGGGAATGACGCAGGAGAAGGTCTTCGACAAGCCGGAGCTTCCTCCTTTCCACATCAAGTGCGACGTCCACAAATGGATGTCCTCCTATTGCGGCGTCTTCTCGCATCCCTTCTTCGCGGTGACCGACCAGGACGGAAACTACAAGCTGACCGGGCTTCCCGCCGGCACGTACGTGATCGAGGCATGGCAGGAGAAGTACGGGCCGCAGGACCAGACGGTCACCATCTCCGGCACCGACACGAAGACCCAGGACTTCTCCTACAAGGCCTCGTAACCGCGCCATGAGCCGTCGACGCCCGTCCTGGCTGAGCCTGATCGTCGGCGCCGCGACCGTCGCGGCGCCCGCCCTTCTCTTCGCCGCGAGCGAGCCGTCGGCGCCGTGGAGGCTCCCGGAGGAGGCTTCCACGTACGCCGGCCGCGTCGACGGCATCTTCAACCTGATCCTCTGGATCACCGGGATCGTCTTCTTCGCGGTCGAGATCACGCTCCTCGTCTTCGTCTTCAAGTACCGGGCGAAGCCGGGCGGGCGCGCGACTTACACGCACGGCAGCAACCGGCTCGAGGTGATCTGGACGATCATTCCCGCGCTCATCCTCGTGTTCCTCGCGGTGATGTCCCAGGACTCGTGGGCCTACATCCGGAACCACTTTCCGGCTTCCGGGACCGTGATCGACATCACCGCCGAGCAGTTCGCCTGGAACATCCGCTATCCGGGGCCGGACGGGAAGCTCGACACGGCCGACGACGTCGTGACGTTGAACCAGCTCCACTTTCCCGTCGACAAACCCGCGCTCATCAACCTGCATTCGAAGGACGTCATTCATTCCTTCTTCCTCCCCGAGTTCCGGATCAAGCAGGACGCGGTTCCGGGGATGACGACGCGCGTCTGGGTGCAGGCCAAGCACACGGGGCACTGGGAGATCGCGTGCGCCGAGCTCTGCGGGCTCGGGCACTACCGGATGAAGGGGTATCTCACCGTCGACACGCCCGAGGAGTTCCAGAAATGGCTGACGGAGACCGCCGCGGAAAACACAACGGAGTCGAAGTAAATGAGTGAAGCCCTCGCCGTCGCCCATCCGCACGGAGTCCATCCGGCGCCGACCTCCTTCTGGCGCAAGTACGTCTTCTCCCTCGACCACAAGGTGATCGGGATCCAGTACATGAGCTACAGCCTCTTCATGCTCGTGATCGGGGGCCTGCTGGCGATGCTCGTCCGGTGGCAGCTCGCGTTCCCGGGCCGCCCGCTCACGTTCATGGGGAAGATCGCCCCGGCCGGGATGCCGGGAGGCGTGATGCTCCCGGAGTACTACAACTCCCTCTTCACGATGCACGCGACGATCATGATCTTCTTCGCGATCATGCCGTTGCTCATCGGCGCGTTCGGCAACTACGTCGTGCCGCTGCAGATCGGCGCGCGCGACATGGCGTTCCCTCGCCTGAACATGATGTCGTTCTGGACCGCGGTTCCGGGCGCGATCCTCATCATCGCGTCGTTCTTCGTCGAGGGGGGGGCGGCCCAGTCGGGGTGGACCTCCTACGCGCCGCTTTCCGCGATCCAGCCGAAGGGACAGACGCTGTGGCTCCTCGCCCTGCTGGTTCTCGGCGTCTCGTCGCTCCTGACGGCCGTCAACTTCATCACGACCGTGATCAACCTGCGCGCCCCGGGGATGCATTTCTTCCGGATGCCGCTCACGGTCTGGGCGCTCTTCATCGACGCGATCCTCCTGCTGCTCGCGCTCCCGGTGCTCTCGGCCGCGATGATCATGCTGCTCTTCGACCGGATCCTCCACACGACGTTCTTCCTTCCCGCGGGTTTGATCGTCTCGGGCACCGCGTGGGGAAACGCCGGCGGCGGGCAGCCGCTCCTCTGGCAGCACCTGTTCTGGTTCTTCGGCCACCCCGAGGTCTACATCATGATCCTCCCGGCGATGGGGATCGTCTCCGACGTGATCGCGGTCTTCGCCCGGAAGCCGATCTTCGGCTATCGCTCGATGGCCTACGCGATGTGCGCGATCGCGGGCCTCGGCTTCGTCGTGTGGGGCCATCACATGTTCCAGTCCGGCATGAACCCGTACCTCGGGACGACGTTCATGATCTCGACGATGGTCATCGCGGTCCCGTCGGCCATCAAGACGTTCAACTGGCTGGGCACCCTCTGGCGAGGGCAGATCCACTTCACGACGCCGATGCTGAACGCGATCGCCTTCGTCGCCATGTTCGCGATCGGCGGGCTCTCCGGGATCTTCATGGCGTCGACGCCGGTCGACATCTTCATCCACGACACCTACTTCATCGTCGGCCACATCCACTACGTGCTCTTCGGCGGCTCTCTGTTCGGGGCGTTCGCCGGGCTCTATTTCTGGTACCCGAAGATGTTCGGCCGCAAGATGAACGAGACGTGGGGGAAGGTGCACTTCTGGCTGACGTTCATCTTCTTCAACGGGGTGATGTTCCCGATGCACATCCTCGGGATGCGAGGCATGCAGCGTCGCATCTACGACTACACGCAGTACGCGCACTTGAAGGGTCTCCAGCCGCTCAACATCTTCATGTCGTTCTCGGCGTGGGCCCTGGGGACCGCCCAGATCATCCTGATCGTGAACTTCTTCTGGAGCCTGAGGAAGGGGGAGCGCGTCGGAAACAACCCCTGGAAGTCGAACACGCTCGAGTGGCAGACCACGTCTCCGCCGCCGCACGAGAACTTCGCCGAGATCCCCGTCGTTTACCACGGGCCGTACGAGTACAGCGTTCCAGGAATGGCGCAAGACTACCTCCCGCAGACGCAGCCCGCGTCCGCCCCTCTGGCGTCGCACTGATCTCGTGGCGGCAGCGGCTTTCCCCCGGGGACTGGCGGCGGCGGCCAAGGCGCTGGTTGCCGCCACGTTCCTGCTCGTCATCGCCGGAGGACTCGTGACGTCGACCGGGTCCGGGCTTTCGGTTCCCGACTGGCCGACGACGTACGGCCAGAACATGTTCACGTTCCCGCCCTCGAAGTGGGTGGGCGGGATCCGGTTCGAGCACTCGCACCGGCTGATCGCCGCGACGGTCGGGATGCTGACCGTCGCCTTCGCCGTCTGGGCCTGGGCAGCGCGGGCGCCGCGGAGCGTCAAGGTCCTCTCGGCCGCGGCGGTCGCGGCCGTCGTCGTGCAGGGCGTGCTCGGCGGGTTGACCGTGAAGTACCTCCTGCCGACGCCGATCTCCGTCGCTCACGCCTGCCTCGCGCAATCCTTCTTCTCCCTGACGCTCGTCCTGGCGATCGTCACGTCGAAGGGGTGGCGGGAGAGCGCCGCGCCGGTCTCCTTCTCTCCGCGCGAGAGGGCGGGTCTGGCGGCGGGCCTTCTCGCGCTCGCCGCGGTCTTCGTCCAGCTCGTCCTCGGCGCCTGGATGCGGCACAGCGACGCGGGGCTCGCGATTCCCGATTTTCCCGCCTCTTTCGGCCGCCTCGTCCCGGACCACTGGGACGCGAAGATCGCCGTCCACTTCGCGCATCGCGCCTGGGCCGTCGTCGTCGCCGCCGCCATTTTCACGGCGGCCCTCGTCATCCGCCGGGTCCGGCGCGACCGGGCGCCGCGGCGGGTGGCGGCGGCGCTCTCGGCGCTCCTTCCGGTGCAGATGGCGCTGGGCGCGCTCTCGATCTGGTCGCGCAAGGCGGTGCCGCTGACGGTCGCGCACCAGACGGTCGGGGCGTTGATCCTCGCGGGGACGGCGGCCCTTTCGCTGTCGCTCGCGCGGAGCGAGGCGGCACGGGAGGCGGCGCTCGGAACGCCCGCCCGTTCGGCGGTGACGGCATGAGCTCGCGTCCTCTCGCCGCCGCCCAGGCCTCGGGCCGCGTCCGGCCCGGCGACTTCGTCACGCTCGCGAAGCTCCGCGTGAACACGCTCGTCCTCGTGACCACGGCGCTCGGATACCTTCTCGCGCGGCGCACGTTCGACGCGTGGACGCTCTTCCACGCGATCCTCGGCACCGGCCTCGTCGCCGCGTCGGCCGCCGCCTTCAACCAGATCTGGGAGCGCGATCTCGACGCGAAGATGCGGCGGACCGCGCAGAGGCCCCTCGCGGCGGGACGGATGGAGGTCGCGCCGGCGGCGCTCTTCGCCTTCACGCTCGCCTTCGCGGGGCTCGCCCAGCTGTCGATCGGCGTGAATCTCCTGTCGGCGGCGATCGCGGCGGCCACGCTCCTCCTGTACGTCCTGGTCTACACGCCGATGAAGCGCGTGACCTCGCTCGCGACGATCGTCGGCGCCGTCCCGGGGGCCCTTCCGCCGGTCATCGGGTGGGCGGCCGCGGGCGGCGGGCTCGCTCCCGGCGCCTGGGTGCTGTTTGCGATCCTGTTCTTCTGGCAGATGCCGCACTTCCTGTCCATCGCGTGGCTCTACCGCGCCGACTACGCGCGCGCCGGATTCCCGATGCTCCCGGTGATCGAGCCCGACGGGGCCTCGACGGGACGGCAGGCGGCGCTGTACGCGGCGACACTCGTGCCGGTATCGCTCGCGCTCTCGACGCTCCGCGTCACCGGCCCCGTCTACTCGGCGGGAGCCGTCGTCTGCGGCATCGCGTTTTCGGCCGCCGCGGTCGTCTTCGCGTTGCGGCGGACGACCGCTTCGGCGCGATGGCTCTTCGCGGCGTCGATCCTCTATCTTCCGGCGCTGCTGCTCCTGGCGTTCCTGGACGGAGGGCACCCGTGAGGCGCGTCGATCCGCGGCCGGACCCGAACGACCCCGAGGTGCGCCGGCGCCTGCGCCGGACCGCGTGGACGCTCGTCGCCGTGATGGCGGCGCTCGCGCTGGGCGCCGCGTGCTTCATCGCGAAGTACGGCCGCAAGTCCCGGACCGTCCTGCATTCGGAGCTCCCCGCCGCGGCGGCGCGGCTTTTCGCCGGATAAGCAAGGAGAAGGAGAGAAACGATGGAAATCCAGGAGAGCCCCTCCCAGACGCCGCACCGCCAGCCGCGGTACATGGCGATCTTCTGGTGGCTCCTCGCGCTGACCGTCCTCGAGGTGCTCGCGTCGATGAAGCTGCCGATCTCGGAGGGCCCGAAGATCGTGCTCCTCGTCTCGATGGCGATCGTCAAGGCGCTGCTCGTCGCCCTCTACTTCATGCACCTGAAATTCGAGCGGCTGAGCCTCGGCGTGACGATCTCGCTCACGCTCGTGCTCGCGCTGATCCTGGTCACGGCGAACCTCATGCAGTGGGCGTTCCACTCGCCGTCGACCGTGATGCCCCCTCACTGAACCGGACGATCGAGGAGACGAACGAAATGGAAGCGATGACCCTGACGCACGGACTGGAGACGGAGGGAGGCGTCGGCCTTCCCGACAAGAAGCTCGGGATGTGGGTGTTCCTCTGCTCCGAGGTGATGTTCTTCACGGGGCTGATCGGGGGCTACATCGTGCTGCGGTTCGGCTCGCCCATGTGGCCGGTCCCGAGCACGGTGCTCAACGTCCCCCTGACCGGGTTCAACACGTTCCTCCTGATCTGCTCGTCGGTGACGATGGTGCTCGCGCTCGCGGCGATCCAGCGCGGCGACGCGGCGAAGATGAAGCGGTTCCTCGTCGCGACGTGCCTGATCGGCGCGGGCTTCCTGTCGGTGCAGGTCATCGAGTACCGGCATCTCCTCTTCGTCGAGCACTTCACCCCGTCGAAGAGCCTGTTCGGCTCGGTCTTCTTCACGACGACCGGTTTTCACGGATTCCACGTGCTCTGCGGCGTGATCTGCATGACGTTCGTGACGATCAAGGCGTTCCGCGGCAAGTA
Organism: Thermoanaerobaculia bacterium; assembly: GCA_035260525.1. Lineage (NCBI taxonomy): Bacteria > Pseudomonadati > Acidobacteriota > Thermoanaerobaculia > Thermoanaerobaculia bacterium. The sequence continues at coordinate 6,072 of DATFVB010000039.1, read as the reverse complement.
CACGCAGGAGGACCATCAGGGGGTCGAGAACATCGGGCTGTACTGGCATTTCGTCGATCTCGTCTGGATCATCCTGTTCACGGTCATCTATCTCATCTGAGCGCGGAGTACTCACGGCTGTGAGTGCGGAGCGCTCTGTCCCGGACGAGCGAAGCGAGATCCGGGACCCACGGTTCGGAGTACTCACGGCTGTGAGTACCCCCGCTTGCGCGGGGGCAGGCTGCGCGCTCTGTCCCGGACGAGCGAAGCGAGATCCGGGGCCTACGGTTCGGAGTACTCACGGCTGTGAGTACGGAGGCGCGCGGGTGAGGGAGTCCCGGCCGTGAGCCCCGCGTCCCCCTTCCGCTTCCGCAGCCCCGCGGGACTGGCGATCCTCGCGGGGGTGCTCCTCCTTCTCTTCGCGGCCGGCGCGTGGTTGAAGAGCCTCGCGACGCGCGCGCCCGAGCGGCTGCCCGACCTCGGTCCCGCGCCCGCCTTCTCCGCCCGCGACGCCCGGGGACGCCCCTGGACCAACGCGGACCTCGCCGGGAAGATCTGGATCGCCGACGCGCTGACTCCGGAATGCGGAGGGTGCCTCGTCCGCAACCTGCGCATGACGGACCTCCAGACGTCGCTCTCCCGCGCCGGGGATGTCGCGCTCGTCACGTTCGTCGCCGACCCGGCGTTGTCGGCGGCTTCGAAGCTCGGCGAGCTCGAGAGGACGTTCGGCGCGCTCCCGGGACGCTGGACCTTCGTCTCGGGCGCGTCGCCGTTTCCCGGGACCGCATTCGTCGTGGTCGACGCGCGCGGGCGGGTTCGCGCGCGAGTCGCCGACTCCGAGCCGGCGCTCTCCTCCCGTCTGCTCGACGGCGTGGGTGACCTGCTGCGGGAGCGGAGGAATGCCGCTCCCTGAGTGCCCCTCCCCGGAAATACCGTGCCATTTGTTCGGAGCGCCGCGGGGTAAGCTGCCAGTCGCCGCGACGATGGCGATGCGTTGCCATCGTCGAGTCGCGGCGGCGCCGCAGATTGCCCGCGCCGCCCGAACCCGAAGGGCGCCAGCACATTGCGAACGATGGCGGCGTTGCGTCGCGGGCCCGATGCGAACGGCATCTGCTCCCGCGACGCGTCTAGCCCTCGTCCGCAAGCCGCAGGCGCAAATGCCACGCTATTTCCGGGGAGGGGCACTGTAAGGAATCAGGCTCCCGGGGCCTTCGCGAAGGGGCGGCCGAAGCGCGACAGTCGGGGCCCCTTGAAGATCTCGGGATGCCAGCTCCAGAAGATCCCTTCGGCCTTTCCGAGGAGATCGGCGACCGGCCGGGGGCCGAAGTAGCGGGCGTCCCGGCTGTCGTCACGGTTGTCCCCCATCACGAAAACGTCCCCCGGAGGGACCCGGACCGGCCCGAACGTGCGCATCGCGGGGCGGTCGGGCAGCACCTGGACCGGATGGAGCCTTCCCCCGAGGTCCTCCGTTCCGACCCAGCGGAAGGGGCCTTCGCCGTCGGCGGGGATCGCGTGCATCCGCAGCTTCTGGAATTGGCCGTTGACGAAGAGGCGCTCGTTCTCGAGCCGGATCACGTCGCCCGGCAGCCCCACGACCCGTTTGACGAGCGGGACCGCGCCCCCGTCGGGGTTCCGGACGACGACGACGTCCCCGCGGCGCGGCGAGCCGGTCCGGAAGAGGCGGATCGACGTGAAGGGCACGCGGATCTGGTAGGCACACTTCAAAACGAAGACGCGGTCCCCTTCGAGGATCGTCGGCTTCATCGATCCCGTCGGGACCTGGTACCAGTCGGCGAGGACGGACCGGCCCGTGAAGAGAAGGAGGGCGATGAACGCCAGCTGGCGGAACTCGCGCAGGAGGCGTGAAATCCGTGAGGTTTCGGGAGGGGGAGCGGGAGCCTCGGGGGCCTCGGAGGTCGACATCGAAACCGTAACTATAGCCGAGTGACGTCCCGCCTTTCTTGCGGTAGGATCGCGCTCGTGAAGGGTTTTTCGCGCGCGCTGCTCTGGACGTTCGTGGTCGCCGGCACCCGCATCGCGGCCGCCTGCCCCCTGTGCGCCGACAACCTCGCCAGCGACGTTTACGGGAAGAACCCGACGCAGCTCGGCCGCGGCTTCTTCTGGTCGATCATTTTCATGGGGGCGCTGCCGTTCGTCACGGTCGGGATCGTCGCCGCGAGGATCCTCATCGCGAAGCGGCGGACGCGCGCCGCGTCGTCGCTCCCCGGCGCGATCCCGGAAGCGTCTTCCTGACGCGGTCGTCCGGCGCGATGCGCCGCCGGACCGCCGCCGAATCTCGCTCTTGATCCCCTACGACTCCCTCCCGGCGGTGAACGCGGGGCTCAACGCGCTGTGCGCGGTCCTGCTCCTGATCGGCTTCGCCTTCATCCGGAGCCGCAACGTTGCCGCCCATCGGCGGACGATGAAGACCGCGTTCGTCGTCTCGGTCCTCTTCCTCGTGAGCTACCTGACGTATCACTCGCACGCCGGCGTCCACCGCTATCCGGGCACGGGCGCCGTGCGCTCGGTCTATCTCGCGATCCTCGCGACCCACACGGTGCTGGCGGCGGCGGTCGTGCCGCTCGTCCTCCGCACGCTCCATCTCGCCAACCGCGGCCGCTTCGTCGAGCACCGGCGGATCGCGCGCTGGACGCTGCCGATCTGGTTCTACGTGTCGGTGACGGGCGTCGTGGTCTATCTCATGCTCTACCGGCCGTTGGGGAGTTGGCGCGGTGATCCATCGAGCCGGGCGGGCGCGTGCCTGCCGGCCGCGGGCTTGACGCACGCCGCCGCCGGTAAGCCGCGCCCGCGGGCCGGCCGGCCCGTATCCCGCCGGGCTCGAGCCTCGCCGCGCCTGACGACCGATGGATCGGAAAGACACGGCGCGATCGCGTCGCCGAGAACTCGATGAGCGTGGGGGCCACCGCCGCGAGCGTCGCCGTTTCCGCCGCTCTTCACGCTTACGACCTCACCTGGCGCACCGAATCGCTCCATCGCGGGCGCTGGACGGGCATGCGCGATTCGGGTGAGCCGTTCGTGTTCGCGCTGTGGCACGGGCGGATGCTCGTGCCGATCTGGGAGCACCGCGGCCAGGGGGTCGCGACGATGGCGTCGAAGTCGAAGGACGGCGAGATCATCGCGCGCTGGCTCGCGGGACACGGCTACCTTCCCGTGCGCGGCTCGACGAAGAAGGGGGGCGCGCGCGGCGTCGTCCAGCTCGCGCGCTTCCTCGCGCAGGGCCACCCCGCGGCCCTCACCGTGGATGGTCCGAAGGGGCCGCCGCGCATCGTGCAGGAGGGGATCGTCACGCTCGCCCGCCGCGCGGGCGCTTGGATCCTCCCCGTGTCGGCGGCCGCGACTCGGCCGAGATTCCTGAAGTCGTGGGACCGCTACCTCGTCCCGAGAGCCTTCTCGAAGAACTTCGTCGTCTACGGCGAGCCGTTTCGCATCGGCCGCGAGGACGATGCCTCGGCCTGCGAGCGGATCAAAACGGCGATCGACGCCGCGACGGCGGAGGCGGATCGACTGGCCGGCGTGACCCCACCGCCGCCCTGGTAGCCCCGTCGCCGAGGCTCGCTCGCCGGCGAGCGGCTCTACCGCGCCGCCGCGAAATCGGAGTAGGCCGTCGCCGGAGCTGGCTCGGGGACCGCGAGCGCATGACGGCAGCGTGGCTCGTCGCCCTCACCGGAGGTTTTCGGCCGCCACCTACTCCCGCCGGGAGAAGTCGCTATGCGGCTCGCTTTGCTCACGGCCTTGTGTGACTCGACCGCCCCGGCCGTCACCCCCTCGCGGGGCTCCCGCTCCCGCGGCGCAAGCCGTCTCGCGCAGCGGCCGCGCGAGACTTCGTCGCGCCGCGAGAGGACCTTTTCAGGACGCCTTTTGGCTTTCGGAAGCGGCGCCGTCCCAGGAAATCCCGCACTCGGCCAGGACCGCCGCATCCGGCGGCGCGCCCCATTCGCGCGGGTCCGCACGGAAGATCCAGAACTCCCGGATCGGGCTCGTCACGACGCGGTTGCCGAACTCCATGCGCAGCCCCTTCGCCGCGACGATGCGCGTCTGGATGATGCTCCCGCCCCACGTGCAGCCGTTGATCGCGGTCCGGACGGGCGCCGCGCCGTTGCGGTCGAACCAGCCGCCGGCGACGTGATAGCTGGAGCCCTCTCCGACCACGATCGTGTACACGGAATTCTCGGTCGCGACCACGACGTGGTCGCCGCGACGGAGCTCGGCCTTGCGCACGGCTTCGTTGCTTTCGTCATGCCCCAGAATTCGGGAAAGCGTCCGCGCGACGATCTTCATTCCCTCCCGGCTATTGCAACCGGCATGCACGGGGTCGGAGTTCTCGCGGCGCTGCGGATCCATGTCTCTCCGAAAAGAGGAATTACTCTCCGTATTCTACGCGCCCCCGGCCGGGAGTTCTCGGATTTCGTCATCCTCGGCGCACCGCCGGCGCGGCGGGTTGGATGCGAATCCGCAATCGTGGAGCGGCGCTGTCAGGTTCCTGCGGCGACCGGCGCCGCGGTAGGTGCGTCATCATTCTGGCGTGGCGCACGGAAGGCCGCCGCCGAGAAGCAGCGCCGCCGAGCGAGAAATCAAGAGCTCCGGCGGGCCCTTCGCGGCGTGACCAAGTCTCGCGCGAGCGCTGCGCGAGACGACTCGCGCCGCGGGAGCCGGAGCGCCGCGAGGGGGTGGCGGCCGGGCGGTTGAGTCGCTCGTTCGACGAGCCGCCCGGCCGTCGCGCGTTCCGGTCCCCCGAGCCAGCTCCGGCGACGGTTAGGCGGCGCGGACCACGCGGTTGTACTCGCTGTCCCTTTCGAACGGTTCCCGGCCGGTCTCCCGGATCATCTCCTCGAACGCCTGACGGGTCATGCCGATCTGGGTTTTCGCGCCGGCGGCATGGGTGATCGTCTCCTCGACGAGGGTCCCGACGAGGTCGTCGGCGCCGAAGGAGAGCGCGACCTGCGCGAGCTTCGTCCCGATCTGAATCCAGTACGCCTTGACGTGGGGGAAATTATCGAGCATCAGGCGCGAGGCGGCGATCACGCGGAGGTCCGTCTGACCCGAGGTCTCCGGAAGATGCGCGAGCGGCGTGTTCTCCGGATGGAAGGCGAGCGGAATCAGCCCCGTGAATCCGCCGGTCTCGTCCTGGAGGTCGCGGAGGCGAACGAGGTGGTCGACCCGCTCCTCGAAGGTCTCGACCGACCCGTAGAGGATCGTCGCGTTGGTCCGGATGCCGTTCTCGTGGCAGACCTTCGCCACCTCGAGCCAGCGCTCGCCGGAGATCTTGTTCTTGCAGATCACGTCCCGCACGCGCCGCGCGAAGATCTCGGCCCCGCCGCCGGGGCAGGAATCGAGGCCGGCCTCCTTGAGCGCGAGGACGGTGTCCTCGAGCGGCCGCTTGCCGACGCGTGCGATCCAGTCGATCTCGACCATGGTCCAGGCCTTGAGGTGGACGCCGGGAAACTCCTTCTTCAGCGCGGCGAGGAGGCCCGTGTAGTACTCGAAGGGCCAGTAGGGATGCAGCCCGCCGACGATGTGGAACTCCGTGACGGCCTCGCTGTAGCCCTCCCGCGCGTGGCGGATGCATTCCTCGATGCCCATCTCGTAGCCGCCGGGCTCGTTGACCTTCTTCGCCCAGGCGCAGAGGGCGCAGTCGACCCAGCAGAGGTTCGTCGGATTGAGGTACCGGTTCACGTTGAAGAACGCGGCGTTGCCATGCTCGCGCTCGCGGACGAAGTTCGCGAGCCGGCCCACGCCGAGGAAATCGCGCGTCGTGAAGAGCGTCACGCCGTCTTCGAAGGAGAGGCGCCGCCGCGCCGCGACCTTCTCGGCGATCGGCTTCAGATCGGACCCGCGGAACGAGGCGAGCAGAGCGTCCATCATGCGGCTATTCTAAGTGCCCCTCCCCGGAAATAGCGTGGCATTTGCGCCTGCGGCTTGCGGACGAGGGTTGGAGCCCCGCCGGGGAGCGCTGGGGGTTGCGCGCGCGGGGCTTGCGGTTGCAGACCAGACGCGAGACGCGATTCGATGCCGTTCGCATCGGGCGCGGCTCGCAACGCCGTCTGCGGCCGCAATGTCCGCGCGCCCTCCGGG
>DATFVB010000038.1 GCA_035260525.1 Thermoanaerobaculia bacterium | reverse complement strand
GGCTCGAGCCGGACGACCTCGCGGCTCCGCCGTACCCCCGAGCCCGCTCCTGCGCCTCTTCACTCGACGACGACGGAGATCTTCATGTTTCCGTGACCGGAGCCGCAGAACCGGTCGCAGATGACGGTGAAAGTCCCGGTCGTCGAGGGAGTGAGCGCGATGTCTCGCGCCTGACCGGGCGCGAACTCGGCGTTGATCCCGAGAGGGCGCGAGAAGAGGCCGTGGCGCACGTCCTCGGTCGTCAGCCGGAGGACGACCGGCTCACCCTTCTTGAGGCGGATCTCCGCGGGAAGGAAAGCGAACCGTTTGGCCGTGATTCCGATCACCCGCGGCGTTTCGGGGGCGGGCTGGGCGGTGGCCCGGCGGCCCGGTCCGGCCTGGAGGAGCGCGAGCGAGGCGGCGACCGCGCCGAGGAAAATTCGGATCTTCATGCGAAAGCTCCTTTCTTGAGCAACTGTTGGATTCCATTCGTTCCGGCGAACTCCGCCGTCGAGAGCTCCACGTCGTCGATGCCGGGCGCTCCGGGTCCGCCCGTCGAGGTCAGTGTTCGGATTCCGAGGTTCGCGAAGGGGCGGTCTTTCTGGAACGGAAGGGGCTTCTTCTCGGCGCCCGACGCGGGATCGGGAAAGGCGAAAACGAGCGACCGCGCGCCGTGATGTCCGGCGCGTCCGATCATCCGATGTTCCTCGCGATGAATGTGCCCGTAGAGAACCGTGACGTTCTCGAAACGCGCGAGGAGGTTCATCACGTCGTTCCCGTCGTCGGTGAACCACTCCCATTCCGGCTTCAGGTCGAAGAGCGGCCGATGCGTGAACACGACGATCGGCGCTCTCGAGCCGAAGCGCGCGAGATCCTTCTCGAGCCATGCGCGCTGCGCGGCCCCGACCTCGGGCTTGCCGAGCGAAACGTTGTCGAGTGCGACGAAGTGCACGCCGCGGTGGTCGAAGGAGTACGACGTGGGTCCGAGCTGCTCGCGGAAGAGGGCGCCGCCGTCCAGCGCCGCGTCGTGCTCTCCGGGAACGCATCGGATGTTCTGCACCCGCAGGCCTCCCGCGATCTGCCGGAACCTCTTCAGACGGGCGGCGTGCTCGCCGGGGTTCTCGGTGTCGTGCGTGAGATCGCCCGTGAAGAGGATGAGCTCGGGCGGCTCGGGGAGCGCGTTGATCGTCTCGACCGCGCGTTCGAACGCGCGCGTGCCGAGCGGATCCGGCGGTCCCTCGAAGCCGACGTGAGTGTCGGAGAGCTGGACGAACGAGAAGGGCCGGAGCGCTTCTCCGTTCGACCTTTTCAGGGCGTCGGATACCGCGGCGCCGGCCTTGCCGGCGCCCAGGAGAGGCGCGACGCGGTAGAGCGCGCCCGCCCCGATCGAAATGCCCGCGATCTTCAGGAATGACCGCCGGTCGCTGTTGTTCATCCATTTCTCCCTTCGCCACGCCAGACCGGTCCCGGGCGCCGCTTATTCCGTCCGAAAGGAGAATTTCGACCAACGGAATAAAAGGGCGACGAGAACGGTCTGAGAAGGAGCGGAGGACGCGAATTGTCGACTGTTACAATCGCCTTCCCGGGCGGGAGAGCCGGAGAGAAGAGCGCGACGCCGGTGAACGACAGCAACCAGGCATCCCGATTCGACGAGGAGATCCTCCCGCACGTGCGTTCCGGCTACAACCTCGCCCGATGGCTCACCCGAAGCGACGCGGACGCGCAAGACGTCGTCCAGGAAGCCTCGCTTCGGGCCTGGCGGTTCTTTCGGGGCTTTCGCGGCGAGAACCCCCGGGCCTGGTTCCTCACGATCATCCGCCGCACCGCCATGACGTGGCTCGCCCGGGGACGCGCCGAGCGCGACGCGGACCTTTTCGACGAGGAGATCCACACGGGAGACGCTGGCGCGCCGGACCCGGAGCGTCTCGCCCTCGGCGCCATCGGCGCGGAGCGCGTCCGCCGCGCGCTCGAGGCGCTTCCCGCCGCGCTTCGGGAGGTCGTCGTCCTGCGCGAACAGGAGGGTCTCTCGTACAAGGAGATCGCCGCGGTGGCGGAGATCCCGATCGGAACGGTGATGTCGCGGCTGGCCCGCGCGCGCGATCGTCTGCTCCGCGACCTGTCCCGGGAGGAACGCTGATGGAATGCACCCGCGTCCGAGAGGAGATGGGAGCCTGGCGCGACGGCGAGCTCGACGCGGCGCTCTCCGCCGCGGTGGCATCCCACGTCGCGGGATGCGCGTCGTGCTCGGCGCTGGCGCGCGCGCAGGCGTGGCTCGGAGATGCGGTGCGCGACGTCTCCTTCGAAGCTCCGCCGCGGCTCGCCGCACGGATCGCCTCGCTCACCCGCCGGCGGCGGCCCCGGACGCCGGTTCTTCCGTGGGCGGCGTCGGCGGCGGCCGCCTTCCTGCTCGGGATGGGGCTCATGGCGTACCGGGGGCGGTCCATCCGCGCGGACGCCCTCGCGGCGGAGCTCGCCGGAAACCAGGTGCGGGCGCTCCAGCCGGGAAAGCTCGTGGACGTGCCTTCGACCGATCGCCACACCGTGAAGCCGTGGTTTGGGGGAAAGCTCGACTTCTCGCCCCCCGTGAAGGACCTCGCCGCGGAAGGATTTCCCCTGCTCGGCGGGCGCCTCGACGCGGTCGCCGGCCGTCCCGCGGCGGCGCTCGTGTACACGAGACGGCGCCACGTGATCAGCCTCTACATCTGCCCGGCCGCGGGAATGCCGGAGACCGTTTCCTCCGGACGCAACGGCTTCCACGTCCGGCACTGGCGCGACGGAGAAATGGCGTACTGGGCCGTTTCCGATCTCGACCCCGCCGAGCTCGAGCGTTTCGCGCAGCTGTTTCGGTCGCGCCCGAGTTGAAAACGGCTCCGGCGGGCGTACCATCTCGGCCACGACGATGTCGATGGTGAAGGTCAACGGCGTCGACCTCTGCTGCGAAGTCGCGGGCTCGGGGCCGACCCTCGTGCTGGTACACGGGTCGAGCGTCGACCAGACGACGTGGGAACGGGTCGTTTCGGAGCTTTCCGGGAGCTTCCGCGTGCTGACCTACGACCGCCGCGGCCACGGGCGAAGCGGATCCGGCGACACGACGGGAGGGATCGACCAGGACGTCGCCGACCTCGCCGCCGTCATCCGCGCGTTCGACGCCGCCCCCGCGAATGTCGTGGGGAGCTCCTTCGGCGCCTTGATCGCCCTGCGCCTCGCGGCGCGTCAACCCGAGCTCGTCCGGTCTCTGGTGGTCCACGAGCCTCCGCTCATCTTCTACCTGGTCGAGGACCTCGAGCAGCTGCCCGTGCTCGAGGAGCTCCTGCGGATCGGCGGCGAGATCCTCGAGCAGGTCGAGCGGGGGGACCTGCCGGGAGGGGCGAAGCGTTTCGTGGACGAGCTCGCGCTCGGCTCCGGCGGCTGGAAATCGCTCACGGACGAGCAGCGGGATGTGTTCATCGCGAACATCCGGTGCTGGCTCGACGAGCGGGCCGAGCCCGCCGCCTACGACCTCGACCGACGAGCGCTCTCGCGCTTCGCCGGTCCGGTGCTGATCTCGGAGGGAGGGCGCAGTCCGAAGCACCTGAAGAGGGTGACGGAAAAGATCCACTCCGAGGTGCTGCCGCAGGCGCGCTACGTGGTGATCGACCAGTGGGGCCATGCCCCCCAGATGACGCACCCGGTCGAGTATGCGGAGCTGATCCGGGAGTTCATCGCTTCGACGTAGCCCCGTCGCGGGAGCCAGGAGTTTGCCGCGCAAACTCCTAGGGCAGGTCCTTGTCCGACAGTCCGAAGAAGTGCCCGATCTCGTGCACGACCGTGTCCCGCACCTGCCGGACGACGTCCGTTCTCGATCGGCTGGCCCACAGGATCGGCTCCCGGAAGAGCACGATCGTGTCGGGGAGCGCGGCGAAATTCGCGTCCCGCAGCGTGAGCGGCGTACCCTGGTAGAGCCCGAGAAGCGTGCGTCGGCCGGTGATGCCGAGGCCGTCGAGCTGGGCGCGCGTGGGACGCTCCTCGATCGTCACGAGCGTGTTGTCGAGATACCGCTGGAACTCGCCGGGGATATCGTCGAGGGCTTCGGCCACGAGCGCCTCGAACTCCTGGGGAGAAACGTCGATCACTCCCGGCATTATCCCCGAGGGCCGCTCAGAGCGCCTTTCGGACCACCTTCCGCACGAGCTCGGTCGTCGCCCCGTAGACGACGTGCGAGGCCAGGCCGTAGGCGTGCGTCGACAGGGGATAGTCGTTCGGCTTTTTCGAGAGCTTCAGGACCGGAAGCGCCACCTCGTCGGCGCCGAGCCAGACAGCGGCGCCGAAAGGCATCCCCGCGGCGGCCGTCGCCTCGGGCCAGACGTCGGCGATCGCCCCGTAGAGCGCCCCGACGGCGGTTCCGAATGCATAATGGACGGCGGGACCCGCGAGCTTCTTCTCCTCCTCGCGGAGCGGCCGGTCGAACACCCCTTCCGATATCTTCTCGGCCGTCCTGACGGTCGCGTTCTCTCCGCCTCCGTCGGCCGCTTTCCGGGTCTGCGGGCTCTGCCCCTCCCGATCGGTTTTCTCCTGCTCGCGGAGCTGCAACAGCCGCTCGCGAAGCTCCTGGAACCGGTTCATCACGAACGAGGCCACGATTCCGGCGACGATTCCGGATACCAGTCCCTTTCCGAGATTCGGTTTCTTTCTGGCAATGGGGAACATCCTCACCTCCTCCGATGCAAAGGAGCAAGAGGCGGTCCAGCGCGGGTGTTCGGAATGTCGGCAATCGCCCGGCTAGCGAACCCGTTCCCAGCGTCCTTCGTTCTCGTGCGAGCGGCGCGCCGCGTCGAGGACGCGCTGGTGCGCGAGACCATCCTCGAACGTAGCGGCGAGAGATAGAGCGGACCGGTCCCCGGCGTCGAGAGCGCGGCGGAGAGCGGCGGCAAAGTATTCGGTCGCCGATCCGAAGAAGGCGCCGGGCGAGTCGCCGGGAACGGGCGGCCCCTCGCCGACCGTCCGGCGCTCCCATGGCCCGGCGCGCCGGGCCTCCCACAGCTCGCTGCCCACCAATCGGAAGGCCCCCTTCGCGCCGGTGATCGTGAGCGTCGTCGGGTCGTCGGCCGCGGCGACGCTCGAAAACGTCATCGCGGCGACCGCGCCTCCGGTGATCCGCGCATGCACCGCCGCGAAGTCGTCGGAAGTCACCTCGGAAAGGCCGTTCCCGGCCGGCCGCCTCTGCACGAATGTCTTCAGCTCCGCCTGGACTTCGTCGATCTCGCCGATGAAGTACCGGACCGCGTCGACGTAATGCGATCCGACCGCGCCCCACACGCCTCCCCCCTGCGCCGCGTCGCTCCACCAGTTCCACGGCCGGGTCGGGTCGCCGCGCGACGGGCTCGAGTAACGGACCTCGACGTGGCGGATGTCACCGAGATCCCGGATCCGCTCGCGGGCCGCGCGCCACGACGGCAGGAACCGGAGCTCGTGGTCGATGAGCGCCAGACGGTCCGGATGCGCCGCGGCCGTTTCCGCCATGCGCGCGGCGCCGTCGGCGTCGAGCGCCGTCGGCTTTTCCGCGAGGACGTGCCGCCCCGCCGCGAGCGCGGCGCAGGCCATCTCGACGTGCTCGGCCGGCGGGACGACGAGGCTCACGAGGTCGATCGGCGAGGCGATCAGCGCGCGCCAGTCGGCGAAGGGGGGAACGCCGAGCTCGGATGCGACGCGGCGGGTTTTCCCGGGGTGCTCGCCCGCGAGGCCGGCCACCTCGAGCCCGGCGGCACGGAACGCGGGAACCTGGACGCGGGCGCCCCAGCCCGTCCCGACGATGCCGACTCGCGCCATGCCGCTATTCTGTACCGGGCGCGGCTTCCTTCGCGATCGTCAGCGTCACCTGTCCGCGCGGATCCACCGTCTTGACGACGGTGATCTGGTCCCCGACCGCGAAGTCCGTGTCTCCCGAGATCTTGACGTTTTTCAGGTCGAACGTCCGCGATCCGTCGGGGGTCGTCAGCACGAGCGACTTCTCCGGCTCATACGATTGAACGGTTCCCGTCGTCTTCTCGGGCGTGCCGGGAGGCTCGTCGGGAGTCTTCGGCCGCGGGATGTCGGTCGGGGGCTTGAACGGTGGGGCATCGGGCGGCTTGACCTGGGCCGCGGCGAAGCTCGCGGCCGTCGCGGCGAGCAGCGCGAGAAAAACGAATCTTTGCCGCATGGAATGAAGGGGTGCATTAAACGTGCCGGGACCGTCGCATTCACGACTCTCGCGCGGCTCGGATCGCGAATGCTCCCGCCGCGTGGGCCTTACGCTCGGTTACTTCGCGGAAGGCTCTCCGCGCGTCGGCCTTTCGCGGCTCGGGCTAGAGCCCTCGACCGCTTCGGCGCCCCACGAGAGCAATTCGAGAGCAATTCGACGCGACGCTCGCGGAGCTCGGATCGCGAAACCTCTCGCCGCGCAGACCTCCTCCCTCGGTTACTTCGGGAGACTATCTGCGCGTCGGCCTTTCGCGGCTCGGGCTGAAGCCCTCGACCGCTTCGGCGCCCCACCAGAGCAATTCGAGAGCAATGCGACGCGACGCTCCGGAGCTCGGATCGCGAAACCTCTCGCCGCGCAGACCTCCTCCCTCGGTGGCTCGCGCCCGGGCGTGCGCGGCGATCCACCTTCGCCAAGGCTTCGGCGGATCTACTTCGACCGAGGTTCGCGAGTCGCACCATCGTTGATTACAGCCTTGTCCGCCGTAGCTCGGAGAGCGGAGGAGGATCGGCGCGCTCGGCGCTCCCGCGCCGGCCGCTTCGCGGCGGCGACTGGCGTCGCGCGCTGGATACTCTTCGGGAGACTATCTGCGCGTCGGCCTTTCGCGGCTCGGGCTGAAGCCCTCGACCGCTTCGGCGCCCCACCAGAGCAATTCGAGAGCAATGCGACGCGCACTCGCGGGGCTCGGATCGCGAAACCTCTCGCGTCTGCCGGTTAGCAAAGCGCTGAGGCGCGGCGAGACGCGAGCGAGACGGGATGCGGGTCTGCCGGCCGCGTCCCGAGGCGTACCGAAAGCGTACGTTGAGGGCGCGGCCGGCGGGCACGCGCCCGTATCGCTCGATGTATCCGCCTTCGCCGAGGCTTCGGCGCGACACGTCGCTGCGCCCGCTAGCGTTTACACAGGTAGGCGTCGCCCGTTATGGACCTCTTCGTCTTCTCCCGCACCAGAAACGTGTCTCCGCCCGCTTCGACGACCTTCAGGCGCGCGAGCCCCATCGCGTCGTCGTACAGGAAATTGTGGCCGCCGATCTCGTACACGCCGGAACGGACTTCGCCGGTCGTGACTTCGCCGAGAAGCGCGCAGCGGTCGACGACCGCCCCGGCCTTCGTCTCGATGCGGAGCTTGTCCGCGGCCTTCCGCACGCCGGTCGGCGTCGAAGGCATCGGAGCGCGCGAGACGATCGGGGGTCCGGCATGTCGGCCTTCCACCGGTGCTGCCTCGGCCGGGGAAGGCGTCGGAGCCGCCGGTGGAACGTTTGCGGGAGGAGCCACCGGGGCCGCCGCTTCCGGTTGCGACGGCGCGGCCGGGGTTTCGGGAGCGGGTTTCGCTTCCGTCGGCGGGGCCGCCGCCGGGGGCACCGGCGGAGCCGCCGGAGGCGCGGAAACCGCAGGCGGCGGAGGTTCGACGGGCGGGGGCGGCGCGATCGCAGGCGGCGGCGTTGCAGGGGGCGCGGCTGCCGCCGGTGGCGGCTCCGGAGGCGCGACCGCGGCCGGCGCAGGGGGCTCGGCTTCCGGAACGGCGGCGGGCGGCGCCGTCGGAGCGGCTGTCGCCGGCGGCACGACTTGCGGAGCGGGGCTCGGCGCCGGCGTCGGCGGCGGCGGAGGAGGAGCGACTTCGGGAGGCGGCGACTGGACCGCGGAAGGAGGGGGCGGAACGGAAGTCGTCCGCGACGGCGGCGGCCCGATCGGCGGTTCCGCGTGCGTCGGCGGCTCGGGAGTGTGGGCCGGCGGCGGGAGAGGGGGTACCGGCGGACCGGGAGGCTCCTCCCGCGGCGGCGCCACGGGGACCGTTTCGAGCGGCGGCCGCTTCTTCGGAGCCGGCGGCGCCGCGGGCACGGGCGGCGGGGGAGCGACGACCGGAACGGCGGGCGCCGCTCCCTGGAAGAGGTTCTCCGCGTCGGAAAGCTCCGTCGCGATCTGGCGCACGTCGGCGAGGAAATGCTCCCGGGATTTCTCGGTCAGGAAGCGATTTCGAGTCTCCTCGTAACCGCGCGCCGCGGCGGCGTACAGCGAGACGATCCGCTGCTCCGCCGGGGAGGTTTCCGTCCCGTCGAATCGAGCCGCTTCGTGCGCGAGCTTCTGGCGAAGCTCGGTGACTTTTTCGACGGTCGCGTTCGGGTCGGCGAGCGCCTGTTGAAAAGCCTTTCCGGCCTCGTGGAGGGATTCGAGCTTGGCCCGGTTGACCGGCGCCGGGGCCACCGCCTGTCCGAGCGCGAGCGCCGCGGCGGCGGCGAAGAGGAGAGCGCCAGAGAAGATCTTCAAGCGGGCCTCCTGACTGAGGAGGCAATTATCTCACCGTCGCAGGAGCTGCGGCGCGGACCATGACTTCAACTTCGCGTCCACCCTCGCCAGGACTTCGGTGGATCGACGCCTCGAAGCTGCGGTGTTGCCCGGGCGGACTCAGCCGAGCCGCGAAATCGTCACCCGGCGACGTCCCTGAGGATCGTGAGACTCGACGAGCCGGACCTTGTTGCCGATCGCGATGGCGGGGTCGGCATCGACGCTCGTGTCCTTGCCGGTAAGGTCGACGCGGTGGTGATCGCTCTCTCCGGTCAGGACTTCGATCGAGCGGCCGGCCGTGTAGGACACGACCGTTCCCACGTAGGTGTTCACGTCGGTCTTTCCGGACCCGGCGGCGCCGGATGCCGTCGTTTCGGTTTCCTTGACGAGGGTCGATCCGACTTGCGTCGATTCCGTTTTCGTCACGCGCTTTCCGCCGGGAACGGTTTCGGTCGCCTCGGATTTCACCTCGAGTTTCGGCGTCGTCTCCTTGCGGCAGCCCGCCGCGAGAACGATCCCCAGGAGGAAAAGAGCCGTGCCGGAACCGGTTACTCGTCGATGTGGTCGCATGTCCCCTCCACCGGACGGGAGTAGCACGAGACATGCCACGGAAAGACGGAAATGCCGCGCCGCCGGCGTCAGCGGAAGAGGTGCATCGCCGCGATCATCCAGCCGACCGCGGCGCCGGCGGCGAGCGACAGGACGATCACGAAGGCCGTGAAACGAGGCCGGCCAGAGCCGGCCGCGCTCTGCCGTCCGTCCAGCGCTCCGCGGAGATCCTCGATCGCGGCCTCGACCGAATCGAGCCGGCGCGGCGCGCCCGTCGGAGAGGGCTCGAAGAGCGACTGCTTCATCGTCTTCTTCCCGGCGACGACGGACTCGATCCCCGAAACGAAATGCCGCTGAGCGATCGCCTTGCCGCGGTCGCGCCCCTTCTCGGCGGCGGCGGCCTGCGCCGCCTTCAGCACCGCGTTCTTGATGTCGCCGCCCGAGACTTCCCAACCCGCGGCGAGCCCCCGGAAGTCGACGTCCGAAGCGAGCGGCGTCTTCTCGGGATGGATCTGCGCGCGCCAGATCTTCTCCCGCTCGGCCGCCTCCGGGAGCTCGAAGAGGATGTGCGTCCGGACCCGGCGCTCGAACGCGGGGTCGAAGTTCGCCGCGAGGTTCGTCGCGAAGATGACGACGCCGGGGTAGTGCTCGAGCTCCGAGAGGAGCACGTTGACGGTCAGGTTCGCTTCCCGCTCGTATCCCTGCGAAAGCTGGGCGAACCGGCGCCCGGCGATCGAGTCCGCCTCGTCGAAGAAGAGCACCGCGTCGTGCTCGCGCGCCTGGCGGAAGGCGGCGGCGACGTTCTTTCCGCTCTCGCCGACGAACGCGCTCTCCATCTCGCTGTACCGCACGCGCAGAAGACGCTTCCCGATCGCGTGCGCGACCGCCTCGGCGCAGATCGTCTTCCCCGTGCCCGGCGGGCCGGCGAAGTGGAAGGCGAGCGCCACACCCGTCGAATGCCTTTCGCCGAGCCCCCACTCCTCGAAGATCAGGTGGTGCTTGTCGATCTGGACGAGCGCCTCCTCGAGGGCGCGCCGCGTGCTCTCCGGGAGGATGACGTCGGCAAACGTCCGCCGCGGGAGCACGAGGTCCACGACCTCGCGGCGAGGGGTGAAGGAGAGAAACGGCCGGATCATTTCCCGAGATTAGAGCAATTCGAGGGCCAGGGCGACGCCCGTCGCCGGTCGGCGAGTCGCGAGTCGTGAGTCAGTCCGGAGTCGGGACCCCGGTCGCGAGAGTCCGTTGATCAGGGATCGCGAGAGGGCGGGTGATGCCGCCGCGGAGAACTCGCCCGGTGGGGGCGGCTCGTCCGCCGCCTCACACCGGAAAAGCGATTCAGAGCGCCCGGATCTTCACCGATCCCCCGCTCGTCTCGAGCCGGAGGGACGGGCCGCCGCCGTTCAACGTTCCGTGGAGCGACTCGCGCGAGAAACTGCCGGACGTCGTGAGCGGAAGGTCGCTGTGAACGCGTTCGCCGTGCGCGTCGATGTCGAGGCGCACGGAGGGATCGAGCGAAACCGTGATCCCGCCTCCCGAGCTCTCGATCCGGCCGCCGCGGCCGTTCCCCTTCGCGAACGCGACCTCGACGCCGCCCCCGGACGTCTGCGCGTCGACTCGCCCCGCCGCGTCGAGAACGTGGATCGGTCCGCCGGAGCTGTGCGCCTTCACGTCGCCCGAGACGGTCTCGATTCGGACGGAGCCGCCGCTCGTGTCCGCGTCGAGCGGACCGCGGATCCGCGCGGCTTCGATCGAGCCTCCCGACGTCCGAACCCGCACGTTCCCGATCACGTCGCGGACTTGGACCGAGCCGCCCGACGTGTCGCCGTCGACGTCGGCCGAGAGATCTTCGATCGTGAGGCTGCCGCCCGACGTCCGCAGCTTCGCGGGGCGTTTCAGGGCGGAGGCGCGGATCGAACCGCCGGCGGTGTGGATGTCCACGGCCGTTTCGGACGGGACCTCGATCGTCACGTCGACCCGGCCGTGGAAGCCTTCGAACCAGTGGTGGTGGCGGAATTTCGCGGTCACGATCGCTTCTCCGGGCTTTTCGTCGAATCGGAAATCGAGGTCTTCCAGCAGGTCGCGCCGGCTCGATTCGAAGAGAACGTGGGCTCCCGAGCCGGACCGGCCCCGGACCACGACCGCTCCGACGTCCGAGTCGAGCCGGAACCGGCCGCCCGGCTCGAGCTTGAGCGTCCGCTCGACCCGGGAATCGGCAGAAACCGCTGACGCGGCGGCGAGAAGCAGGATGGGAAGGAGAAAGCGAGGCTTCATCGTGACCCCCTCTTCTCACTGTGACGCAGGGCGGCGGAAAAAGTTTCCGAAGCTTCCCCGGAGCATTTCTTCCCGGCGAGACCCGGTCCCCGGATCGGTCCTTCACCGGTGAGGAGACGGGGCGAGAAGCACCTCCCCGGACTCGTGTATGCGGCCTCCGGTTGGCGCGCGAAATAGCCTTCTGTGTCGGCATTCTGGTAGGGTGCTTTGCGCCATTCGAAATGCGAGGCCGTACTTTGGGAAAGCGCCTGCGGAAGTCCGACATGTCGCCGCTGCGGACCGTGCCCGGCGGGCTCGACGCGGAACGCGGGTCGTCGGGCGCCGCTCGTCCCGGGCCTCACGAATGAATCGACGGCCGCGACGGTTCGGCGGCACAAGCAGGGCAGAGCACCTGGCGCCGTTGGATCCCACCACCGAGGCGAGCGTCGCGGATTACGTGAGGTCACTCGTGCGCACCGGTGCCGCGCTCGACACCCGGATCCACCCCGGGGACGAGATGTACGGGTATGAGCTCGGCCAGCCACGCCGATCCCCCGCGACGGCGGCGGTCTTCTATTTTCATACGGGGCACACCATCAGTCAGATGGTCGAGCGAATCGTTCGATGGCGCTTCGGCGGGTTCGAGGGCGTGGGGCGCTTTTTCGACTTTGCCAGCGGCTTCGGTCGCTTCTCACGCTTTCTCGTTGGGCAACTCCCTCCCGATCGGATCTCCGTCGCCGAGATCGAGCCGGCGGCGGTACGTTTCCAGGAGGCCGTCTTCGGAGTGTCCGGAACGATTTCGACGCGCGAACCGGAGTCCTTTCGGCAGGAGGGGACGTTCGACGTCGTCTTTGCCTGCTCCTTTTTCAGCCATCTTCCCTCGGGCCGCTTCGAGTCGTGGCTCGCGCGCCTGAGACGCCTTCTGGCTCCGGGCGGGATCCTGATCTTCAGCACTCATGGGATGGACCTGCTACCTCCGGGAGAGGCCGATCGCGCCGCCGGGATACTGTTCCGGACGACCAGTGAGACCGAGCGGCTCGACGGGACGGAATATGGAACCTCCTACGTGACGCCCGAATACGTTCGGAGTGTCGCCAGCCGCGTGACGGGCCGGAACGACGATCTCCTCGCATTCCCTTTCGGACTCTGCGGCTTTCAGGACGTCTATGTTCTGCTCAACCCGCCGCTTCCCGCTGACCGGGATCTCCGCCTTCCCCGCGTAGCCTGGGGAGGCATGGACGAATCGGCGATCGAAGACGGCGCCGTATCCGTCGGCGGGTGGGCCACGGGCGAAGGCGACGAACGGCCCCCCGATATTTCGCTCCATCTGGGCGATCGCCTCGCCGAAGTCTCGCCGGGCGATGGTCCCCCCGGGGCACGACGCCGCTGGGCCTTTTCGTTCCCCGTTTCCTCCGTCGATCCGGATGACATCGTTCGCATCGAGGCGACCAGCGCGAGAGGACTATCGCGAATCTTCGTCGCCGAGACGACACGGCCGTACTTGCCGGCCGGTCGTCTGGGGCGGGTTTACGCCGGGATCGGCCGTCGGCTTCGAGTTTTCTCTCGTCCCTGACGCGCCGGCCCCCCGGCGTCCGTTCGACGCCGGTGGCGAGTGAGCGTCCTGGAGCCGGCGGTGCCGCGCGCTGCGGTCTCCGAGCCGGCGAACACGGCGGTCAGGACGGCAGCGAGCTGCGCGCGTTGTTGGCCGCGCCGCCGAGAGGCTTCTGCAGAGCCAGGCGCAGCTCGCCGGCGAGGCGGTCGAGCTTCTCGTGGAGCTCGGCGATCTCGACTTCCGCCTTCACGTTGATCTGGTAGTCGGCCTCGCTGCGGATCCGGTCCTTCGCGTCCTGCCGGTTCTGGCTCATCATGATGACGGGCGCCTGGAGGGCGGCGAGCATCGAGAGCACGAGGTTCAGGAGGATGAAGGGGTAGGGATCCCAGCTCTTTCGGGCGGCCATGTTCGCGGTGATCCAGACGAGCATCATCGACAGGAACAGGATGATGAAGCGCCAGCTGCCGCCGAAGGCCGCAACGGCGTCGGCGATGCGATTGCCGACGGTCTCGCGCTCCTGGATGATCTCGTTCGGGTTCTGGACTCGGTGCTTGAGCAGGGAGTCAGCCCGCCGGATGCGCTTCGTCAGGGCCGCGAGGACGTCGAGCGCGGCGTCGGGTTTGCGCCGCAGGAAATCGAGGAACTCGTCGCGTTCGAGGACGAGCGCGTCCACGTCGGTGAGCGCGACCGCCCCGGCCGAGCGGTTCCCGCCGTCGAAGAGCGAAAGCTCTCCGAAGAGCTCGCCCGGCTCGACGACGTCCACGACGAGCTTCTCGCCCGATTCGTCGACGACCGAGAGCTCGATGCGTCCCTGGCGGAGGACGTAGCAGATGCCCCCGATGTCGTGCTCGTGAAAGAGGCGCTCGCCCGCCGCGAAGTGGGCCTCCTCGGTGAGCGCGGCGACGGCCGCCCGCTCGTCGTCGTCCATCGTCTGAAAGAGAGGGATCTCCCGGAGGAGCTCGGCGTCGGTCGGCATGCGCGGATTTTACGCGCAGACGAGAAAAAGGGGCGGATTTCCCGCCCCCGAAGAACGAAAAAGCGCGCCGGCCGCCGGTCAGTAGCGGCCGCGTCCCCCGCGGCCGCCGCCGCCCTCTTCGCGAGGACGGGCCTCGTTGACCGTGAGCGCCCGGCCGCCCATGTCTTTTCCGTTGAGCGCCGACATCGCCGCCTTCGCTTCCTGGTCGTTGGAGAACTCGACGAAGCCGAAGCCCTTCGACCGTCCGGTGTCGCGGTCCGTGATGACCTTGACCGAGTCCGGCTGGCCGTAAGCGGCGAACAGCTCCCGCAGCTCGTCCTCGGTGGTGTTGTAGGAGAGATTGCCCACGTAGAGTTTCATCGGGAATCCTCATCGGCCGGATGGTCCGGCCCCGGCTCCTCAAGTCCCGATGCGCCCGCCGGAAAGGCGCTTCGGGTTCTCATCGTGTATCGGTCTCGGATTTCGACAGCGAAACTGTCAGAACGACGAGCGATACGAGGCCTCCAGTCTATCGCTATTCGAGCCGTGCATCCATCGTGATCGCCGCGTTCAGGAGCCGGGAGACCGGGCACCCCGTCTTCGCGTTGGCGGCCGCCGTCTCGAATTTCCCGCGATCCCCGTTCGGGATCTTCGCCGTGACGTCCAGATGGACGGCGGTGATGGTCCAGCCCGCGTCGAGCTTCTCCATCGTGACCGTCGCCGCGGTTCGTATGCTCTCGGCGGTCATTCCGGCCGCTCCGAGCTGCCCCGAGAGCGCCATGCTGAAGCAGCCGGCGTGCGCGGCCGCGATCAGCTCTTCCGGATTGGTGCCGACGCCGTTTTCGAAGCGCGTGCCGAAGGAATACGCCGCCTCCTTCAGCGCGCCGCTGTCGGTCGAGATCGTTCCGTTGCCGTCCTTCAATCCGCCGTTCCAGACCGCCGAAGCTTTTCGTTTCATGCCGTTCTCCTCAGGCGTCCCACTCTATCCGCCGCGGGGACGTTTGCAAAGCTCGACGCGGAGGTCAGGCCGGGCGATCCGCGCGCGGATTCGACGGACTCGTGCGGCCGGGGCGACCTCCCCGGAGTGAGCCGCGCGGACCGGCCGTCGCCCCCGCTCCGCGCGGGGCGTCTCTCGACGCCGGGCGCGCCTTCGAGGAAAGCCCTTTCCGGTCTTCCATCGCGATCACGCCGCTTTGCAGGAGGGATGACCGCACGGACAGTGCTGCCCGTGACGACCCGACGACTCCACGTCCGCGCACGTCTCGCTGCAGAACTTCTTTCCGCCGCGCTGAACGCTGGTTTCGCGGCACTGGCACCCTTTGTGTTCACACATGGTTTCCTCCGCGGGAAGAGTCGAGCAAGATCGCTGCCGGACGCCGGGGGGAAGGAGAGCGACCGCGCGCGGCCCGAAAAGCCCTCTTCCGCCATTCCGTTTCTACCCGGAAACCATTGGAAGGAAAGATGTTTCGAGAGTCCCGGTGGCACGAAAAGTGCTTTTTTGACGACCGGAGCCAATTCCGGTTCCGCCGGTTACGAGGAGGTTGGCAAATGAAGAATGTTTTGAATACGACGCTGTTCGGCGCCGCGCTGCTGGTGGCGACGGCCGGCTTCGCGCAGAGCTCTACGAGTCCGCAGAAAGGCGACGAGGACCGGACCCCGACGTCCTCGACGACGTCGCAGACGACCACCAGCACGGACACGAACTCGACGGGCAGCACCTACGGATCGACTTCGGGGAGCACGACCGGGACTACCGGGACTAGCGGGACTACCGGGACGTACGGCTCGACCGCAGCGTCGACGGCGGCGCCGCGCGGCTACACCGGCACGGTCAAGACGCTCGACGCCGGACGCACGCTCGTCATCACCATGGCCAACGGCAAGACGCAGACCTTCGACATCAGCGGCTCTCCGGCGATGGACACCTCGGTGGCGGTCGGGAGCCGCGTCCGCGTGAAGCAGTCGGTGGACGCCAACGGACACACCGTCGTGACGGTCGAGCCCTATCGCTGACCCGGCGCGGTCCGCGGGATCGGAAAGGACGCCCGACCGGGCGTCCTTTTTTCGTTCGGCTTCGCGCGCGGGCGCCGGGAACGGGCCCTCGGCCGGTGAGCTTCGCGGGATGCGCGCCGGGATGCGATCACGACGAGGCGCCTCGGAGCCGATCCCAGGTAGTTGAACGGCGTGCAGGTGACGAGGGTCAACCGGGAAGAGCGCGTCGGCGCCTCGAGCTCGACGTGGTCGGGCGTGACGACGAGGATCCGGTCGACCACGAATTCGACCGCGCCGGCGCCCGTGATCAGGGTCAGAACGTCGCCCGGAACCGCCGACTCGAGAGGGGAGAAGAACGAGGTGCGGTGGGCGGCGATCACACAATTGCGGCGCCGGTCCGGAACGCCGGGAAGCGCGGTGCCTTCGACGAGCCCCGCCCCGCGGTCGAGGTCCGCTCCGCGAGTGCCCTCGTAGACGGGAGCCAGAAGGCCGAGGCGCGGGAATTCGAGCCATGCGAGAGCCTCGGCGAAGTCGGGCTGGCCCGGCGGATCGGGAGGACAGTGGAAGTCGTCCGGGTGAACGGCCGCGTCATCGCCCGGGAGCTGCGCCGCCGCGCGCACGGCGCACGAAACGGCGAGCAACGCAGCGGCGCCGCGGAGGAAATTCAGGCGGCGGGAACGCACGATGCCGCCCCGTGGTGCAACGATCGTTCCCGGGTCAGCGCGAAAGCCGCGCGGCGAGTTTCAACGCCTCCTTGTACCCCTTCGTCTTGCGGAGCTTTTTCACCTGCTCCTTCTGGACCTTGGACAGCCGCCGGACGAGCGTCATGTAGCGCGCCTGGAGGACGCGGAGCTGACGCGTGGCCTTCGGGAGATTCTTCTTGACCATCTTCCGGGTTGCCTTGCGCCCGCGCTTGATTCCTCGCCGCGTCTTCTTCACCGCGACTCTCGCGAGCGGCTCGAGCGCCTCCATCAGGTCGTCCAGTCCGGATTTCAGGTCTTCGATGATCGTGAATACGTTCGTCTTGGCCAAAGTGACCTCCTGCACGCTCGATTGTATCGGATAGTCCGCTCCCCGCCTGATTTCGATGCACTGTTTGTCAGGAATTCCGTACTGTGGACGGTTTTGTGTGAGTATGAGCTCGCAGCGCTCGAGAAGCGTCGATGGACGTCATCCGTCATATGGGGGCGCGGCGAGACGCGACCCAGACGGGGATGCGGGCCGTTCGCGACGTCCCGGTGAGGCGACAGCGAAGCGGTCGTCCCCGCGAGAGCGGGGACCCAGGACGGATACCCGCGTGCGCGGATATGACAGAAAAATCGTACGTCGCAAAGCGGCGCGGGCGGCACGCGCCCGTATGCCATCGCACTGGCGTGCTCGGCGATCGGCGCGTCTGCCGCTGACGCGGCGTCCGCTGGATACCCGCTCGATGTATCGCCGCGCCCCTAGTGCAATGGTGCGGAGACGGGCCTGCCGCGCCCCCTCTTGAACAGCAACAGCAGGGGGATGCACAGCAGGAAGAAGACGCCGACGACGCGGAACGCGTCCATGTACGTCAGGAGGAACGTCTGGCGGACCACGAGGCCCTCGATCGCCGCCGTCGCCTGCCGCTTCGCCTCCGCGAGCGAGGAGCCGTGTGCCATCAGCGCGCCCGTGATCGCCGAGAGCCGCTGCCGCAGCGCGAAGTCGTAGATCGAGACGTGCGTGAGCAGGTTCTGCCGGTGCGACGCCGAGCGGTGCTGGATGAACGTCGCGATGAGAGCGATCCCGAAGGAGCCTCCGAGCTGCCGCATCATGTTGGTCAGCCCCGCTCCCTGGGGGATGTCGCGGCCGCGGAGGTTCGAGAGCGCGAGGGTCGTGAGCGGGACGAACAGGAGCCCGAGGCCGACACCCCGGAAGATCAGCGGCCAGAAGAAGTCGCCGCGCCCCGATTCGAGCGTCGACTTCGACAGCATGTGCGTGAACACGAAGAACGAGATGAACCCGAGCGCGTTCATGATCTGCGGAGGGAACCCGCGCTGGAGCGCCTTGCCCACGACCGGCATCATCACCGCGGTCGCGAGGCCGCCCGGCAGGAGGATGAGGCCCGTCTGCATCGCGGTGAAGCCGAGGAGGTTCTGGATGAAGACGGGAAAGATGAAGACGGAGGAATAGAGGCCGAACCCGAGGATGAACGTGAAGAGCGTTCCCACGGCGAGCGAGCGGTCCTTGAGCACGCGAAGGTTGACCACGGGGTGCTCCGCCGTCAGCTCGCGCCAGACGAAGCCGACGACTCCGATCACGGCGACGAAGGCGAGGACGGTGATGTACGTGGCCGAGAACCAGTCTTCCCGTTCACCGCGCTCGAGCACCACCTGGAGGGAGCCGATGCCGAGGACGAGGAGCGCGATGCCCCACCAGTCGACGCGCCCGAGGCGGTGCTTCTCCTTCGGGTCGTGGATGAACGTCAGCGTGAGGAACATCGCGAGGATCCCGATCGGGATGTTCACGTAGAAGATCCAGGGCCAGTTGTAGTTGTCGGTGATCCACCCGCCGAGCGTGGGCCCGATCGTCGGCCCGACGACGACGCCCAGCCCGAACAGCCCGTTGGCGAGGCCGAGCTCCTCCGGCGGGAAGGTCTCGACGATGATCGACTGGGACGTGGAGAGGAGCGCGCCTCCACCGACGCCCTGGATGAACCGGAAGACCACCAGCTCCCAGATGCCGGTCGCGTGGCCGCAGAAGAACGAGGCGATCGTGAAGAGGACGATCGAGCCGGCGAAGTAGTTGCGCCGGCCGAAGAGCGACGAGAGCCAGCCCGTCATCGGAATCACGATCACGTTGGCGACGACGTAGGCGGTGACCACCCACGCCACCTCGTCGAGGGTCGCGCCGAGGTTTCCCATCATCTGCGGAAGGGCGACGTTGACGATCGAGGTGTCGATCAGCTCGATGATCGAGGCGAGGATCACCGTGATCGTGATGATCCACTTGCGGGCGCCGTGCTCCGACACGGGGGATTATCCGAGGTCGACGATCGTCGTCACGCTCATCCCCGCGCGCAGCGGGAAGCGCGGATCGGGCGGATCCGTCGGGACGATCTTCACGGGAATCCGCTGCACGACCTTCGTGAAGTTGCCGGTCGCGTTGTCGGGCGGCAGGAGCGAGAACTTCGCGCCGGTCGCCGCGGCGAACGAATCGACGCGCCCGTGGAAGACGTGGTTCGGGTACGCGTCGACCTCGAAGGTCACCGGCTGCCCGACCCGCATGCGGCGGAGCTGGGTCTCCTTGTAGTTGGCGACGACCCAGACCCGCGCGTCCTGCACGATCGCCATGAGGGGCTGCCCCGCCTGCACGAGCTCGCCCACTTCGACGTTCTTTTTCGAGACGATCCCCGAGGAGGGGGCCGCCACGGTCGCGTACGAGAGCTGGAGGCGCGCGAGATCGAGATCGGCCTGCTTCTGCGCGACCTGGGCCCTTGCCGCGGCGACCGACTGCAGGGCGGCGCTCCGTTGCGCGGTGGCGGCGTCGGCGGCCGCCCGCGCGGCGTCGTATTGCTGCTGCGAGATCTCCTGCTTCTGCCGGAGCGCCGAGTATCGCGTCAGGTCTCCCGTCGCGCGCCCGCGGGCCGTCTCGGCGGCGGAGACGTTCGCCCGGGCGACGGCGACCTGGGCGCGGGCGGTCTCGAGGGCTCCCTGCGCCGTTTCGATCTTCGCCTGGAGATCCCGCGTGTCGATGCGGAGGAGCACGTCCCCTCTCGCGACGCGCTGGTTGTCGTCGACGTCGATTTCGGTGACGTAGCCCGACACGCGCGGGAGGACCGGGTCGATGTGCCCCTCGATCTGCGCGTCGTCGGTCTCCGCGTGGTGCCGGTAGAAGGCGATCGTCCGGACTCCGTAGACGATCCCCGCCCCCACGACGAGCGCGGCGATCAGCCACGGGATGAACTTCCGGCGCCGGCGCCGCGGGGCGGGCTCGGCTCGGGTCTCGGGCGGATGCGGCTTCTTCAGGGGCTCTTCCATCACGGCTTCTCCTCGGCGGCGAATCCGGGTTCGTCCCGGGCGGCGATCTCCCGGATCTCGCCGGTCGCATGCTTCAGGTCGATCCACGCCTGCTCCTGGTCGGCGAGCGAGGCCACGCGGGCGTCCCGCGCCGCGATCACGCTCGTCTGCGCGTTGTCGAGCTCGATCTCGGACGAGACGCCGTTGACGAACCGGTCGGTCGCGAACGTGAGCTCGTCGGCGGCGAGGCGGGCGTTCTCCTCGGCGAGCGCGGCGCGGCTCACCGCGCTGCGGTACGCGAGGAGATCGCGGCGGACTTCTTCCTGGATGCGGCGGTCGACGTCGTCGCGCCGGACTTCGAGCGAACGCTCCTTGAGCTTCGCTTCCTCGATCTTCACCGCGGTTTCGCCGCCGGAATAGACGGGGAACGTCAGCGAGCCGCCGACGACGCGCGTCCAGGAGAGGTCCCCGAGGTAGTTCCCGTTGTATCCGCCCTGGAACTGGGCGGCCAGCCGCGGCCACCTCTCGCCCCGCGCGGCGGCGAGCGAGAGGCGGGCGGCCTTGAGATTCTCGTCGAAGCCGCGGAGCTCCGGGCGGAGCCTGCGGGCGGTCGCGATCGCCGCTTCCGGCGTCGGGAGCTCGCGGGCGGGCGGCGCGAACGAGTCGGAGAGGACGAGCGCGTCCCCGAGGTCGGCGCCGACCGCGCGCAGGAGCGCCAGACGCGCGGTATCGCGCCGGGTCTGCGCCACGAGCAGCGCCTGGCGCTGCCGCGACAGCTGCACGTCGGCGCGCGTGGTGTCGAGCCGCGTGCCGACGCCGACCTCCTGCTCGTGCGCGGCCTGCGCGCGAAGCTTCTCGAAGAGCTTCACGTTGGCCTCCGTCTCGTCGACGAGCGACTCCGCGCGGCGGATCGTCAGATACAGCGAGGCGACCGCTGCCGCGACGTCCGCGTCGGACTGTTCCCGTTCCGCCTCGCTCACCCGGATCTGCTGCCGCGCCGCGGCGACGCGGCGCCGCGCGGCGACGTCGATCACGTTCATCGACGCCGCGACGTGCGCGTCGAAAACGTTGAAGGGAGGCACGATCGGCGGCACGCCGGGAAAGGTGAGGCCGAACGTCTCGAGGTTCAGGCTCTCGTTGACGTCGGAAACCACCGCGTCCACGCGCGGACGCAGCGCGATCGCGGCGCGCGCGGCCTCGAGCCGCGACTCGTCGACGCTCAACGCCGCGATCTTTCCGGCCGTTCCCTCGGCGAGGGCGCGGTCGATCGCGTCGGAGAGCGTGAGCGTGAGCGTTTCCGCCCGCGCGGCCGCCGCGGCGAGAAGGACCGCGGCCAGGATCCACGCGCGCCTCACCGGGCGCTCCGGCGTCCTTCCGTCCGCAGCCACTCGGCGACGTACACGGGAGTGTGGAGGAGCTTCGCGTGCGATCCTTCTCCCTCGAGGAAGAACCGGACGGCCCGGCGGTCGACGATGCCCACTCCCTCGAGATCGAGGATCACCTGGCGGCCGGCGCGGCGCGACTCGGCAACGATCCGCTCGAGCTCGGAGACCTGGTCGTCGGAGATCCGTCCCGAAAGGAAGAAGGTGACGCGTCCGGCCGTCTCGGCGGTCTTTTCGATCTTCAGCACGGCCCCTGGGCGATCAAGAGTCGTGCCAGCCGAAAATCAGCCTAAGGTCAGCGATTGGACGGACTTGGGGAGAGCAGGCTTCCCGTCGTCCCGGTGGATTTACGAAATTTCGCAGCTACCGCGGGAGCTCCGAGCGGAAGCGATGCTTGTCGATGTTGAGCTTCCGGATCTTCGACTCGAGGGTCGTGGAGGGGATGCGGAGCCGGACCGCCGCCCCGGAAGGCCCGGAGACGCGGCCGCGCGTCTGCGCGAGCACGGATTCGATGATCTTCTTCTCCTCGCTCTGGAGGCTCGTCGGAAGCGAAGCGCCGGCCGGCGCGGCCGCCCCCGTCCGGCCGAGGGCGTTCTCCTCGACGCGCAGCGTGTCTCCCTCCGTCAGGATCGCGGCGCGCTCGATCACGTTCTGGAGCTCGCGGACGTTGCCCGGCCACGGATACGCGAGGAAGAGGTCCATCGTCTTCTTCTCCACGCGGCGAATCCGCTTCCCCAGCCGCGCGGCGTGGCGCCCGACGAAGTACTCGACGAGGATGGGAATGTCGCTCTTTCGCTCGCGCAAAGGCGGGATGTCGATCGGGAAGACGTTCAACCGGTAGTAGAGGTCTTCGCGAAAGCTCCCGTCGGCGACCGCGGAGCCGAGATCGCGGTTGGTCGCCGCGATCACGCGCGCGTCCGTGTGGAGCGTCCGGCTCCCGCCGACGCGCTCGAACTCTCCTTCCTGCAGGACGCGCAGGAGCGCGACCTGCATCTCGGGAGGCAGCTCGCTCACCTCGTCGAGGAAGAGCGTTCCGCCGGCGGCGAGCTCGAATCGGCCGATGCGCCTCTGGAGAGCGCCCGTGAACGCGCCCTTCTCGTGCCCGAAGAGCTCGGAGGCGATCAGCCCCTCGGGCAGCGCGGCGAGGTTGACCTTGATGAGCGCCCTCGCCGAGCGCGGCGACAGCCGGTGAATCGCGCGCGCGACGAGCTCCTTGCCCGTCCCCGTCTCGCCGCACAGGAGCACCGTCGAGTCGGTCCGCGCGACCTTCTCGACGCGGGAGAGGACCTTGCGCAGCGCGGCGGAGGAGCCGACGATCTCCTCGAACATCGACTCCTGGTCGATCTCCTCCTTGAGCACCAGGTTCTCCTCCTGCAGGAGGTCCTTCAGCCGCGCGATCTCGGCGAACGCGAGCGAGTTCGAGAGAGCGGTCGCCAGCGGCCGGGACACCTCTTCCAGGAGCTCGACCTCCTCCGGCGTGAAGCGTTTCGGCGCGATGCGGGCGAAGGCGATCGACCCGAGCTGGCGGTCGCGGACGAAGAGGGGGGTGCGGACGTAGGAGTGCACCCCGTAGGAGAGGAGCCGCTCGTCTTCGGCGAATATCCGGTCCTCCGCGAGGTCCTGCGAGACGTAGGCCTTGCCGGTGCGCCCGACGAATTCGGTCCCGGTGCCGCGCAGCGGGAAGCCGCTCTGGACGACGGCGACGCTCTCGCGGGGAAGGTCGAGCGCGCGCGCCATCGTCTCCTCGACCGCCTCGCCCGGACGCCGTTCGACCCCCTCGATGTGGATCGCGTGCGTGCGCGCGACGTCGCCGTCGATCGTGATCGCGGCGATCGCGTCGACCGGCACGAACGGCTTCAGGGCGCGGGCCGCCGCCTCGAGGACGCCGGCCAGGTCGCGCTGGGCGTTGGCCGCCTCCGACACCTGGAGCAGGAGGCGGTATTTCTCCTCGCCGGACGAGGGGCAGGAGGGGGAGGACATTTGCCCGAATCTTAGCGCGAGCCGGGCGCGGGAGCCGGCTCGTGGGACGGAAACGCGGGACGGCGGCGCGGCTCGCACCCAACGGCCGCGATGTGAATCAGTTCTGAAGACGACGAGGCGCGGCCAGACGCGAGCGAGACGCGCGCCCACAGAACGCCGGACCCGGAGGCGTACCGGAAGCGTACGTCACAGGGGCCGGCGGGCGAGGACGCGCGTATGCGCTCGATGTATGGTCCGCGCCTACCTTTTCCGGGCTTGTTCTTCCTGCTGCGTGATGGTCTCCAGCAGCGTCTTCATGTCGTCGGCGTGCTGCTCCTCGGTCGCGAGAATCTGTTCCATGAGGCGCCGGCTCGTCGGATCGTCGTTGCCGAGGAACCGGATCATGTCGCCGTACGACTCGATCGCGATCCGCTCGGCGACGAGGTCTTCGCGGATCATGTCGACGAGGGAGACGCCTTCCTTGTATTCCGAGTGGCTGCGGGTGGCGAGGCCGTCGGGGTCGTAGTTGGGCTTCCCGTCGAGCTGGGTGATCCGCTCGGCGATCATGTCGGCGTGCTGCTGCTCCTCGTTGGCGTGCTCGAGGAACTCCTGCTTGACGGACTGCGAGTTGATCCCTCCCGCCATGAAGTAGTGGTACTTGTAGCGGAGCACGCAGACGATCTCGGTCGCGAGCGCCTCGTTCAGGAGCCGGATGACCGTCTCCCGGTCGGCCCGATATCCCTCGGTGACCGCGCCTCTTTCCATGTGCTGCCGGGCGCGGCGCCGGATCTCCTCGATGTCGCTGACGAACGCGCCGGGAGCGGTCTCTTTCTGCATTTCCTTCGTTGTCATGATTTGCGCACCCCTTTCCCCCTGATCCTGCACGCAATCTTCGCGCCAAGCGACTTCGTGACGCAATTCCGGGGGCTGCCGCGTTGTTACAATCGAAGCCATGTCGTCCGCTGCCGTCGCCGCGCCCCTCGACGTCGAGGCGGAAATCCTCCGTCTCAAGAAGGAGAAACGCGCCGTCCTCCTCGCCCACTACTACCAGGAGTCCGAGATCCAGGACCTGGCGGACTTCGTCGGGGATTCGCTCGATCTCTCGAAGACGGCCCAGAAGACCGACGCGCGCATGATCGTTTTCGCCGGGGTCCGCTTCATGGCGGAAACGGCCAAGATCCTCAATCCCACGAGAAAGGTGGTCGTCCCCGATCTCTCGGCCGGCTGCTCCCTCGAGGATTCCTGTCCTCCCGAGGCCTTCCGCGCCTTCCGCGACGCCCATCCCGGCGCCGTGTCGATCACCTACATCAATTGCTCGGCCCGGGTGAAAGCGCTGTCGGACATCATCTGCACGTCGTCGAACGCCGAGAAGATCGTCCGCTCGATCCCGGCGGACCGGGAGATCCTCTTCGCGCCCGACCGGCACCTCGGCGCCTGGCTCGAGAAGAAGACCGGACGAAAGATGATCCTGTGGCCGGGTACCTGCATCGTCCACGAGCAGTTTTCCGAAAGGGAGCTCGTCCGCCTGAAGGTCGCCCATCCGAACGCGAAGATCGCGGCGCACCCGGAATGCCCGGAGGCGATCCTGAAGCACGCCGACCACGTCGGCTCGACGAAGTCGATGCTTCGCTACGTCACCGAGACGGACGCCCCGGAGTTCCTCGTCGCGACCGAGCCGGGGATCCTCCACCAGATGGAGAAAGGCGCTCCGGGAAAGAAGTTCATTCCGCTCCCCGCCGACACCTGTGCCTGCAACCTCTGCCCCTTCATGAAGAAGAACACGGTCGAGAAGGTTTACTTCGCCCTGCGCGACGAGAAGCCGGAGATCACGATCCCCGAGGACGTGCGGGTGGCGGCGGCGCGATCGCTCCAGCGCATGCTCGAGCTTTCGTAAGCGCGGACGATAACCCGCAGCCCGCTTGTGTCCGCGAGATCGCCATCGCGACCACGCGTGCAGGCCTCGGGTTGCCGCGCGATCGTCAGTTTCCGAGGAAACGCGGAGCGACGAGGCGCGGCCAGACGTGTTGGAAGATGCGCCCGGCGAGCCTGCCGGCGGTGAAGGCGTACTGAAACGTACGTCGAGCCGCCGGCAGGCTCGCCGGACGCATATAACGGCGCGTATGGTCCGCGCCTCCCTCCCCTTACCGGACTTCGATGGGTATGGTCCCCTGCCTCGCCGCCTCGTCGTTCTGCGCG
>DATFVB010000037.1 GCA_035260525.1 Thermoanaerobaculia bacterium | reverse complement strand
CCGCATTCGTCCCCGACGAGGACCAGGGGTACTTCATCGTCGCCGTCCAGGCGCCGGCGGGGGCGTCGCTCGACTACACCGGCGGCATTGCGTCGCGGGTCTCGGCGACGCTCATGCGCGAGCCGGAGATCCAGGGCGTGTTCGCCGTCGCCGGCTTCTCGTTCTCCGGGACCGCGCCGAACAAGGCGATCCTGTTCGCGCCGTTGAAGCCGCTCTCGGCCCGGAAGGGCTCGCGCCACTCGGCGGAGTCGGTGATCGCCCGGCTGCGCGGTCCGCTCATGGGGATCCCGGGCGCGATCGTCGTGCCGTTCCTGCCGCCTCCGATCCCCGGCGTCGGCCGATTCGGCGGATTCCAGTTCGAGGTTCAGGACCAGTCCGGAGGGTCGGTCGAGAAGCTCGCGGCCGCCACGCAGGACCTCGTCTCCCGCGGCAACCGCGACCCGGCGCTCCGGGGACTCTTCACGGACTTCACCTCGAGCGACCCGCAGCTCGTCGTGACGATCGACCGCGAGAAAGCGAAGGTCGCCGGAGTTGAGCTCTCCCAGATCACGAGCGCGCTTCAGGTGTACATGGGGTCCGTCTACGTCAACGACTTCGACTTCAACAACCGCGCCTATCGGGTGACCGTCCAGGCCGACCGCCGCTTCCGCAGCCAGCCGCGCGACATCCGCGCGTACGAGGTGCGTTCCGCGTCCGGCAAGATGATCCCGCTCGAGAGCCTGATCACGATGAAGGAGAGCACCGCGCCCCAGGTGATCAGCCACTTCGACCTGTTTCGCTCCGCCGAGATCAACGGCTCGCCGGCGCCGGGCTACAGCTCCGGACAGGCGCTCGCGGAGATGGAGGCGCTCGCGCGCCGCGTGCTTCCCGCGGGGATCGGTTACGCGTGGTCGGGACTCTCGCTCGAGGAGCTCGAGTCGGGCGGGAAATCGTTGATCCTCTTCGGCCTCGGGATCCTTTTCGTCTACCTCACCCTCGCCGCGCAGTACGAGAGCTTCATGCTGCCCTTCATCATCCTGCTCGCGGTGCCGCTCGCGATCCTCGGCGCGCTCCTGGCGCAGGCCGTGCGCGGGCTGCAGAACGACGTGTACTGCCAGATCGGTCTCGTGATGCTGATCGGGCTCGCCTCGAAGAACGCGATTCTGATCGTCGAGTTCGCCGAGCAGCTCCGCGCCAAAGGGATGACGATCGCCGAGGCGGCGATCGAGGCGGCGCGGATCCGCCTCCGGCCGATCCTGATGACGTCCTTCGCGTTCATCCTCGGCGTCCTTCCTCTCGTCTTCGCGACGGGCGCCGGCCGCGCGAGCCGCCACTCGATCGGGACGACCGTCTTCGGCGGCATGATCTTCGCGACGACGTTGAACCTCCTGTTCATCCCGATCCTGTACGTCATGGTGGAGACGTTCCGGGAGCGAAAGCGCAAACCGGTCCCGGCCTCTCCACCGGTCCCGTCCCCGTCCGCGCCTCCCGCGGGGGCCTGAGGATCGGGCCTCCGGCGAGCTACACTGGGCGAGCGATGACGGATCGCATCTCGCTCGTCGTCGGCGACATCACCGCGCTCGACGTTGAGGCCGTCGTCAACGCCGCCAACTCCGCGCTGCAGCTCGGTTCCGGCGTCGCCGGCGCGATCCGCGCCCGCGGGGGCCCCTCCATCCAGCGCGAGTGCGACGCGATCGGCCATTGCCCCGTCGGCGACGCGGTCGCAACCGGCGCCGGGGACCTGCCGGCGCGCTGGGTGATCCATGCCGTCGGTCCGCACGGGACCGATAACGACGCGGAAGCGCTCCTCGGGTCGGCGTGCCGCGCGGCGCTCGGACGCGCGCGGGAAATCGGCGCGCATTCGGTCGCGGTCCCCGCCCTGTCCACGGGAGTGTTCGGTTTCCCGATGGAGCGCGCCGCCGCGATCCTCGTCGACGCCGCCCGTTCGTTCGCCGCCGAGCACCCCGAACCGGAGCGGATTCTCTTCTGCCTTCGCGACCGCGAGGCGCACGACGCGTTCGCGCGGGAGCTCGGGAGAACCGGGAAGGGGATCGGGAGGCGCGATCGGCGCGCGTGAGCGCCGCTACAGGACGAAGCGCCGATCCGAAGCGAGCCAGCCTTCGAACTCGTCCGCCGGCACCGCCGCGCTGAAGAGGAACCCCTGGAGCTCGTCGCACAGGTGCTCGCGGAGGAAGGCCGCCTGCTGCGACGTCTCGACGCCTTCGGCGACCACGCGCAGGCGCAGCTCGTGGGCGAGCGCGATCGACGCGCGGACGATCGAGGCGTCGTTCGGGTCCGTCGCGACGCCCTGGACGAAGGAACGGTCGATCTTGAGCGTGTCGACCGGGAGCATCTTCAGGTACGAGAGCGACGAATATCCCGTCCCGAAGTCGTCCATCGTGATCCCGACGCCGAGCCGCTGCAGGTCGGCGAGCGCCGACAGCGTCACGTCGAGGTTCTGCATGGCGACGCTTTCCGTGATCTCGAGCCCGAGATGGCGCGGCGCGAGCCCGCTGTCGGCGAGCGCGCTCCGGACGGTGTCGACGATGTCGAGACGCTGGAGCTGACGGACCGAGAGGTTCACCGAGACGCAGAGCTCGCGGCCGCCGCGGTTCCATTGCGCCGCCCGCCGGCACGACTCGCGCAGGACGTCGGTGCCGAGCGGGACGATCAAGCCGCTGTCCTCGGCGAGCGGAATGAACTCGCCGGGCAGCACGAGCCCGTTGTCCGGGCGGTCCCACCGCACGAGCGCTTCGGCGCCGGTGATCTCGCCGGTCGAAACGCGGACCACGGGCTGGAAGAACACCCGGAATTCCTTCGCCACGATCGCGCGGTGCAGCCGGTTCCCGAGGTCGAGCCGTTCGAGATCGGCCTGGCCGCGGATTCCGGAGTGGAACCGGAAGCTGTCGCGCCCCTGCTGCTTGGCCGCGTACATCGCGGCGTCCGCGCTCTTGATGAGCGCGTCGGCGTTGCCGCCGTCCTCCGGGTACACGCCGATGCCGATCGACACCGTCACGTACAGCTCGCGCTCCGCGATCGCGAAAGGCTCGCGGAAGACCTCCTGGATCTTCCGTGCCACGGTCCCCGCGTTCTCCGGGTGCTCGATGCGCGAGAGGACGATGATGAACTCGTCGCCCCCGATCCGGGCGAGCGTGTCGGACCCGCGGATGATGGCCGAGAGGCGGTCGGCGATCTTCTGGAGGAGGATGTCGCCCACCTTGTGTCCGAGGCTGTCGTTGACGAGCTTGAAGCGGTCGACGTCGATGAAGAGGACCGCCAGGGCCCCCCGGTCGCGGCGCGCGTGGGCGAGCGAGACCGTGAGCCGGTCCTCGAGGCGCACCCGGTTGGCGAGGCCGGTGAGCGCGTCCTCGTAGGCGAGCCGCTCGATCTTCCGCTCGGCCTTTCGGCTCTCCGTGACGTCGCGGTTGATCGTGAGGATCGCCGGCCGGCCGTCGTAGTCGACGAGCGAGGCGTTGACGAGGAACTCGATCTCGGTGCCGTCCCGCGCGAAATGCGT
>DATFVB010000036.1 GCA_035260525.1 Thermoanaerobaculia bacterium | reverse complement strand
AGTGTACGTCGAGCCGTCGGCACGGCTCCGACGGACACGTATAACGGCGCGTATGGTCCGCGCCAGCCCTTATTGCATGGCTTCCATCGGTGAAAGCCGCGACGCCTTCACGGCCGGATACATACCGAACGCGATCGCGAGCGCCAGCGCCACTCCCCAGGCCACGATCAGCCCGACCGGGTTGACGACGAGACCGTACGGAAATTTGTCGGAGAGCCCCCGGCAGAGGAGCGCGCCGCCGACGGTGCCGGCGAGAGCCCCGAGGGACGCCAGGACGACGGCCTCGAGGAGGAACTGGACGAGGATCTCGCCGTCGGAGGCGCCCATCGCCTTGCGCAGCCCGATCTCGTAGCGCCGGTCGGAGAAGGAGATGAGCATCACGGAGAGGACGCCGACGCCTCCGACGAGGAGGACCGTCCCGGCGAGACTCATCAGGACGATGCGCCATCCGCGCATCTGGTCGAGGAAGTTCGCGTAGCTTCGGGCCAGGTCGGCGTCGAGGTCGCGGATCTCGACGTCCTCGATCCCGTGGTGCGCCTGGCGCACGCGCCCGAGCATCATCGCGGAGACCGCTCCCATGTCGCTCTTGGCGCGGAGCTTGACCGCGATCTGCGCGAGCGGGTGGGCGGGATCGATGCGGTCCATGTAAGTCGCGAGCGGGATGTGGATGCCGTTGGCGTCCATGTAGTTCTCGTCGGAGAAGATCTGCCCCGGAGCCTGGACGCCGACGACGCGGAAGGGCACGCCTTCCACGATGATGTCGCGGCCGACCGGGTCCGACCCTCCGAAGAGCTTCGACGCGAGTGTGGCCCCCGCGACCGCGACCGTGCTCCGACGGCGCTCGTCGTTCTCGGTGAGACCGCGGCCGATCCCGATCGGCCGGTTCATCAGCGCCGCGTAATCGGGAGTCACGCCGGTGACGAAGATCCGTTCCGTTCCTCCGGTGACCCGGGTGGCGGAGCGCTTGTAGGCCCGCGGCAGGAACCCGATCACCTTCGGGTCTGCGGCGGTGACGCGCGGAAGGTCTTCGAACCGCAGCCCCGGGCTCATGGCGAACCGCTTCTGTTCTTCCGTCGTCTCGGGAGACTTCGGGACGACCATGACCGTGCCGTCCCAGGAGAGCCCCGCGAAGCCGGTCGCGATCTTGTCGAGGACGCCGTCGAGGACCGACGTCATGACGACGAGCGCGAAGACGCCGAGCGTGAGGAGCGTGAGGGTCAGGATCGACCGCAGCTTGTGGGCCCAGAGCTCGACGAGACCGCCGGTCACGACCGAGAAAACGAGGCCGGCACGCGCGGAAAACGTGAATCGCGGGCGGGCGCCCGGCGACGCGGGCGCCGCCGAAGCATTCAGCCCGAGGAGCGCCTCACTCATACCGGAGCGCCTCCATCGGCGAGAGGCGGCTCGCCTTGACGGCGGGGTAGAGCGCGAACACGAAGCCGAACACCGCCGCGAGGGCATACGCCCACGCGAAGCTCGCGGCCTCCATGTGGAGCGGGATCCCGATCGCCGCCGTGATGATCTTCGAGAACGCGATCCCGATCGCGAGTCCGACGAATCCGCCCGCCCCGGTCAGGAGGAGCGCCTCCGTCATGAACTCCTTGAAGATCTCGCGGCCGCCGGCGCCGATCGCCATCTTCACGCCGACCTCCCGGACGCGCTCCTTCAGCGTCGCCATCTGGATGTTCACGTTGACCATGCCGCCTCCGAGGAGCGCGAGGACGCCGGAGAGCATGAAGATCATGTTGTAGATGTCTCCCTGGCTCTCCATCTTGCGCATCCGCGCTCCGACGTCGTCGAGCCGGAAGTCGCGCTGGAGGCGGTGATTGGCGGTGAGCAGCACGTCGAGCTGCTTCGAGAACCCGGCGATCGCCCGGACCTGCGGAAGCCGGAACGTGACGCGGTCGAGGCGCTCGTACGCGTCCCCCTGCATGCGCCGGGAGACGAGGCTCGCCGGAAGGGCGATCAGGCGGTTGCGCCACGCGAAAATGTTCCCCTGTCCCTCCCGGAACCGGAAGACCTTCTCCTGAAGGAGCCCGATCACGGTGACCGGCGTGTCGCCGACGCGGATCTGCTGCCCGACGACGTCGCCGGTCGGGAAGAAGACGCTCGCGGCCTCCTTGCCGAGAATCGCGACGGGCGCCGCCGTGTCGAGGTCGTGCGCGGAGAACTTCCGGCCGGCCTCGAGCGAGTAGCCGTTGATGGCGAGGAAGTCGCCCGCGATCCCCGTGATCGGCCGTTCCTGGTCCGCGTAGGGGGAGCGGACGCGGGCCCGCGCGAACTTCTGCTGGCTCACGCCGGCGATCCGGGCGGCGTCGAGCGCCTCTCCCGAGTCGGCGTCGGCCCCGCGCAGCCCCAGGTTCGCCGTCTGGAGCGCCGAGGGCGTCGTCCCGTCCTTGACCGCCGCCGCCGGCTGGACGTTCAGCTTGTCGAGCCCGCCGATCTTGACGAAGAGCTCCTCCGCGCGCCGCCGCTGGCTGTCGGCGATCGAGAAGCCGCCGAGAACCGAGGCGACTCCGAGCATCACGCCGAGCGCCTGGAGTGTCGAGCGTCCGGGGTTCTCGCGCATCTCGGTCCAGGCGGACCGGACGCGCTCGCGGAAGGCCCCCTGGCCGGAGTCGCTCACGGGCGCCTCACGCCGCCGCTTCGTCCGGGCGGACGAGGCCGTCGTGGATCTCGACGCGCCTCTGGGCGAGCGCGGCGATCGTCGGGTCGTGCGTGACGAGGAGGACGGTGTTCCCGCGGGCGTGGAGGTCCTGGAAGAGCGCCAGCACCTCGTGCCCGGTCTTCGAGTCGAGCGCGCCCGTCGGCTCGTCGGCGAGCAGCATCTTCGGGCGGTTCGCGAGCGCCCGGGCGATCGCCACGCGCTGGCGCTGGCCGCCGGAGAGCGCCGCCGGAAGCTGCCCGGCCTTCTCCGCGATGCCAACGGTGTGGAGGAGCTCCATCGCCCGCTCCCGGCGCTCGCGGCGGCCCACGCCCGCGTAGAGCATCGGGAGCTCGACGTTGCGGACGACGGAGGCTTTCGGCAGCAGGTTGTAATTCTGGAAGACGAAGCCGATCTTCGCGTTGCGAATCTTCGCGAGCGCCGGGCCCGAGAGGCCGTCCACGCGCTCGCCGTCGAAACGGTAGGTTCCCGCCGTCGGCGAGTCCAGGCAGCCGAGGATCGCCATGAGCGTCGACTTCCCGGACCCGGAGGGGCCGATCAGCGCGACGAACTCCCCGGCCGAGACGGCCAGGTCGACGCCCCGCAGCGCGTGCACGGCCGTGCCGTTGGCTCCGTAGACCTTCGTGAGCCCGGCGACGTCGATGATCGGCCCGCCGTCAGTTGTTCTCATCGTCCTTTTCGACCTTCTTCCGGGTCGGGTCCTCGAGGCAGATCTGGCTGTTCGCCTCGAGGCCGGACAGGATCTCGACGCGCTCGAGCGTGGCGACCCCGGCGGTCACCGGCACCGGCTCGAAGTAGTCCTTCCAGTGCTCCGAGAGCCACGTGTACTTGTTGCGTCCGGAAAGGCCTTCCTTCGCGGCGGCCATGAGCTTGGCGGGCAATTTCTCCTTGAGGCGGTAGGCCACCGGCTTCCCGTCCTTGCGCTGCAGGGCTTCGATCGGGATCGAGATCGTGTGCGGCCGGCGCTCCCCGAGGATCTCGACGTTGGCGCTCATCCCGGTGCGGTAGGCGTCGGACAGCTCGTCGAGCGCGACCTCGACTTCGAAGACCTTGATCTTGTCGACGAGCTTGGCGGCGGGGGCGACGAACCGGACCTTCCCCGAGAAGACCTTCTGAGGATACGCGTCGAGAGTGATGCGGACGGGCTCGCCGACGTGGACCTTGGCGATGTCGACCTCGTTCAAGTTCACGCGGATCAGGAGCGACTTCAGGTCCGCGACCGTGAAGAGCACGGTCCCCTCGTTGAACGAAGAGACCCCGGAGGTCACGGTCTCGCCGAGCTCGACTCCCTTGCTGATCACGACCCCGTTCATCGGACTTGTCACGCGCGCCTTCTGGGTGGTCGCGTCGCCGGAGATCGGGATGCCGTGGTCTTCGACGATCCGGTACCGGGTCTGCGCCGCCTCGAGCTCCTGCCGGGCCTGCGCACGCTTGTTCGTCACCGCCTTCAAGGCGTCGCTGCCGACGAGGCCGTTGTCGTAGAGCGCCTTCTGGTTGGCGAACTCCCGCTCCGCGTCCTCGAGACGGAGGCGGGACTGGCGCACGCCCGCCTGAACGTCGGACAGGGACTGGGCCTGGGTGACGTCGGGCTCGACTTCCGCGAGCACGTCCCCGACCCGGACGACCGCGCCTTCCCGCACCTTGAGCGAGACGACCCGTCCCGATACGGCGGACTTGACGTCGACCTTCGTCTCGGGATCGACGACCCCGACTTCACGAACGCTCACCTGCAGGTCCTCGGCTTCGACCTTGCCGAGCCGGAACGGGCTCGACTCCTCCTTCGGAGCGCTCTTCCCGCGGCTGCGCGCCGCGATCAGCCCGCCCATGAGGACGACCGCCGTGATTCCCGCCCCGATCCATCGCTTCTTCATCTATCCCGTCCTTTATGGCGCCTCGCCGGCGCGTCCGTGGCGCCTCTCCGGCGCGTCCGTGGGCCCCTCCGGCGCCGTGGCCGCTCACCCAGCATCTACGGAAAGGGGAATCGAAAGTTCCCGTTTCGCCGCCCGCGCCGCGCCGCACCCACCGGAGTTTTCCGGGTTTGGCCCGGCTCGTGCAAAATGGCGCCGCATGGCTTGCCGGATCTTCCTGCTCTCTCCCGCTTCCTGTGCCGGGGAGAGAGCCCGCGTGTTGATACGGGAAGAAGCGGCCTTTCCGCTGGCGGATCGCTTGCGGAGGTCCGGGGGCGCACCGATCGGCGAGGTCTTCTCGTTCCTGAGCGGGCTGTATTTTCGCGGAAAGCTGGCGTATGCAAAGGCCTTCGCGGCCGCCCGTCCGGGTACGGCCGGAACGCTCGTGATCACGCCGACCCGGGGGCTCGTGGACGCCGAGGAGCGCGTGACCGTCGGCGACATCCGGGAATTCGCCTCGGTCGCAATCGACGCGGCGGAGCCGCGGTATCGGGCTCCGTTCGAGCGCGCCGCGCGGCGTCTCGCCGGAAACCTCGCGGAGGAGGACGAGGTCGTGCTCCTGGGGAGCATCGCGACGGCGAAATACATCGGCATCCTCTCGCCGGCGCTCGGGCCGCGGCTGCGGTTCCCCGCCGATTTCGCGGGGCGCGGCGACATGAGCCGGGGCGGGCTCCTGCTGCGGTGCGTGCGCGAGCTCCACGAGCTCGCCTACGTCGCCGTGGAGACCGGGCAGCGGCACGGGCGCCGCCCGCCGAAGCTCGTCCCGATCCGGCGCGCGGCCGCGAAGGAGGAACCGTGAAGCCGCCGGCGTCCGCCGCCATCCCCGCCGACCGGGACGAGGCCGAGATCGCGATCGGGAAGAAGCGGGTCAGGCTCACGAACCTGCGGAAGGTCTTCTGGCCGAAGCTCGGCGTGACGAAGGGGGACCTCCTGCGCTATTACGCGGCGATCTCGCCGTGGCTCCTGCCGCACGTCGCCGACCGCGCGATGGTGATGAAGCGCTATCCGCACGGCGCCGGCGGCGAGTTCTTCTTCATGAAGCGCGCGCCCTCCCCGCGGCCGGAGTGGATCCGGACGTGCGCGATCGAACACGCGTCGGGCAGCGTCATCGACTTTCCGGTCGTGGACGATCTCGCCGGGCTCCTGTGGGTGATCAACCTCGGATGCATCGACCTGAACCCGTGGTACGCACGCTGCGACGACGTGAACCGACCCGATTTCCTCCATTTCGACCTCGATCCGGTCAAGGGCGGGTCGTTTGCGCAGGTGAGAGAGACGGCGCTCGCCGTCGGCGCCGCGCTCGCCGCGCTCGGCATGCCCCGTTTCGCGAAGACGACCGGCTCGCGCGGCATCCACGTCTACGTGCCGATCGTCCGCGGCCCGACCCAGAAGGAGGTCTGGGGATTCGCCAAGCGGTTCGCGCAGGAGATCGCGGCGCGGCACCCGAAGCTCGCGACGTCCGAGTACCGCATCGCGAAGCGTCCCGCGCGCCGTGTCCTCGTCGACTACAACCAGAACGCCTGGGGCCGGACGCTCGCGTCGATCTACTCCGTGCGTCCGTCGCCGGAGGCCGGCGTCTCGACGCCGGTCAGGTGGAACGAGGTCGAGCAGGGGATCGCGATCGAGGATTTCCGGATCGACAACGTCGTCGCGCGGGTGCGCCGCCTCGGCGATCTCTGGGCCCCGCTCCTGTCGAAGAAGGGGCGATTCCGGCTGGAGGAGTACCTGTGACGCTCCCGATATCGCCGCCGTATCCGCCGATGGAGGCGCTCCTCGTCGACGCGATTCCGGAGGGTCCGGGATGGCAGTACGAGCCGAAATGGGACGGCTTCCGCTGCATCGCGTTTCGGGACGGGAGCAGCGTCGACCTGCAGTCCAAGAGCGGCCAGCCGCTCGGACGCTACTTTCCCGAGGTGGTCGAAACGCTCCTCGGAATGGCCGCGCGGAAGTTCGTGCTCGACGGCGAGATCGTCGTCCCGGTCGGGGACCGCTTCTCGTTCGACGATCTGCTGCTGCGGATCCATCCGGCGGAGAGCCGGATCCGGAAGCTCGCGAAAGAGTCGCCCGCGGCGCTCGTCGTGTTCGACCTTCTCGTCGACGAGGAGGGACGCTCGCTCGTCGGCCGTCCGCTGAAGGAGCGCCGGCGCAAGCTCGAAGCGTTCGCGAAGAAGCACTTCAAGCGCGCGAAGCGGATCCTCCTCTCTCCCGCCACGCGGGACGCCGGCCGCGCGAAGGAATGGTTCCGGATGGTCGGCGGCGGGCTCGACGGGGTCGTCGCGAAGGCGCTGGACGTCGACTACCGCTCCGGCGAGCGGAGCGGGATGCAGAAGATCAAGAGCCTCCGCACGGCGGACTGCGTCGTCGGCGGCTTCCGCTACGGCTCGCGCACCCGCGAGGTGGGCTCGCTCCTCCTCGGGCTCTACGACGATGCCGGCAAGCTCCATCACGTCGGCTTCACGTCGGGACTGAAGGGGGACCGCAAGGCGCTGACGAAGGCGCTCGAAAAGCTCGTGAAGCCGCCCGGCTTCACCGGCCGCGCGCCGGGCGGCCCGAGCCGCTGGAGCACCGAGCGGAGCGGTGACTGGAAGCCGCTCGCGCCCAGGCTCGTCGTCGAGGTCCGCTACGACTCTTTCTCGGGGGGCCGCTTCCGCCACGGGACGAAGCTCCTGCGATGGCGACCCGACAAGGCGCCGAAGCAATGCACGATGAAGCAGGTCCAGACCGAATCCCGCTCCGCCTCCTTATTGCTGTAGCGCGGGCGCGGCGATGCATCGAGCCGGGCGGGCGCGTGCCGCCGGCCGGCCGCACGACGTACGCTTTCGGTACGCCTTAGCGTCCGGCCGGCGGCCCGCATCCCGCCGGGCTCGCGCCTCACCGCGCCTCGTCGGCGGTGTCACTGAAGAACGCGGCGACTGTTAGCA